>JBOGMI010001094.1:0-4152 GCA_050746645.1 Bryobacteraceae bacterium
ACCATTCATGAGCCTAAACCGGGTTGGCGAGCGTAGGTATTTGCCCGCCCCAGATCCAAAGCTCGTCTTTCTCGATCTTGTGTTTGTATTGAAATAAGCCGCGGGGTGGGGGCCCGGCGGCGACGGCGCCATCCGCGTAATAGACGCCGCCGTGGCAGGGGCACAAAAACAGGCCCGACTCCTGAAACCAGCGCACGGGGCAGCCAAGGTGTGCGCAGTTGATAGCGAAAACCTGGAACTCGTTCCCGGTCAAACGGCGCGTCCAGACCGGAATATTTCCTGCTTGGCCGTCCCAGGGGCGTGTGAAGGGATTGCGGAAAGTGGCCAGGCGCGTAATGTTCTGTGGGAAGCCGTCCAAAGGCCCCAGCGAAATCCACTTATTGACTGAGCCTTCGGCGAAACCCGAGAAAACGAATCCGACTATCGGAATCGCCAACAGAACGGAGGTGACCGAGACCACGCCTACGCCAAGATGAAACAAATAATCGCGCCGTGTCGGGTCGGTTTCGCGCTCCGACGCCGGCTCTTCGCTCTTGTCTAGTAATCCTCGATCTACTCCGCTCATTTTCCACCTACGATACTGCTGTGTATGCGTTTATGCCCTTGTTGCGCTCCCCTCCCATGGGTGCGGCTGCCGGGACCATGTCCGCTTCCCTTATTCCCACTGGTGATGGGCCCGGTGTTGCCGGAACCGGTTGGGTGCGTGAGAGCGCCCGGATTCTGCACTGCGGCGCCGCTGGTCACGCCATAGGGAGGATGCGCGAGAGCTGCCTCAAGTCCCATCGGCACACCCGGCAGCCGCGTCGGACGCAGCGAAGAGAGATAGGCCACGACGTCGGTAATCTCCTGATTCGTCATGGGACGGCCCAGAGCATGCTGGCGATAGTTGGGCATGCCGGTATTCGTCCGACCGATGATCACGATGGTCCGGATATCCTGATCGCTGATCAGCGACAAGAACGTCGGAATGGTGATCGGCCCCACCGGACCGGGATGCGCCGTGCTGCCATGGCACATGGAGCAGGCCTTCTTGAATACTTGTTCACCGTGCTTGGGATCTCCCGGCCCTTGCGCGAAATAAGGCGGAAGGGTCTTGGCATCGACGCGCGGCTTGCCCCAGTTAGCTTCGATTCCGTCCACCAGCGCATGGATCTGTTTCTCGGTTAGAGGCCCTCCCCGTTGCTTTGAAAAAGCCGGCATCAAGGTGCCCGGGCGGCCGTTCGTGACGGTGTAGAGAATCTCCTGTTTGGGAACGATGGAGAGATACATGGGATCGTTCAGGCGCTGCACGGCTGCGCCTTTCCCGTCAACACCGTGGCAGCCCTGGCAATGATCGGCAAACAGGGTATGGAAATCCATGACCTGATCGGGCGACAACAGCGGCGGACCCGGCGCGCCCGGGGGATCGCACCCGGTCAGCAGGAACGTGCCCGCCGCCAATCCCAGGAGTAAAAAGAAGGCAACCTTATTCACGCCCATCTACCTTCTGTCATCCTCGTTTTCCGGCCGTACCCCGGGAGCGTTCATAAAGGCCCGCTGGGCCAGATCGTAGTTTTGCATCAAATGAATATTCTCGCTGCGCGAGATGACATAGCCTGCCACCAATCCATAGGCGATCTGGCAAACGATAAACCAGGGCCAATTGATGAGCTGGTTGAGCCTCGGATTTAAATAAGCCAAGGTAGTCGCAGTCAAGCCCGACCAAAATAACGGGACCACGATGCCGGCCCACAAAGGAGCGCGCCTGGGGAACATAGGCAGCGCGACGGCGTAGACGATGCCGACCAAAATGGAAAGAATGCCATGGCCGACGAAGGCGCAGCCGAAGGCCAGCGCATTAAACTGGCGCAACTGCTGGATCGACTCGTGGTTGATGCCGGGAATGATGACGCCGGCCAGCAGGTTGATGGGATACCAGATGCTATGCTCGGCGACCACTCCGTACAGGCAAGCGAGGATCGCCATGACCACGCCGCCGGCCAAGCCGCCCCAAAGCCCGGAGGAATACGGATGGACTGTCTCGGGCATGTGCATCCGGTGGCCTCCTTCGCCGGCATGCAAGCGCACCACTGTGCGCTGCTCCACCATAATCGGTGCCGGGCGCAGCTTGGAGTCGATGGGCATCATATCGATTTCCTCGTGCGGGATCACGGAATGCCACCAGCCGATACCGGAGCGGATCATCAGCACGACGCCGACCACGCCAATCACCCAATGCGTCACCATTGCGGCGGCAAGGAGCGCGACCCCGAAAGCAAACACCATGGGCCAGAAAGTAAGTTCCGGCATCTCAATATGAGCTTCTTCGCCGGCGCGCTCGCCGGCCTCGCCGTAATGTTCGTGGTGATGTAATTCGTCCGCCATAACTTATTTGCCGATCACATAAACAACCGTGAAGACGACCACCCAAATGCCGTCGACGAAATGCCAGTACCAGGACAGAAACTTCACCCGCCTCGCCTGGGTTTGAATGGGGAATCCCATCAAAGTCACGATAAACACGATCAGCAGGAAGAACATGCCGACGCACACGTGGCTGGCATGCAGGCCGACGAGCGAGTAAAAGGTGGTGCCGAACAGATTGGTCGCGATGGTCAGATGATCGTGATAAATCATGCGGTGCCATTCGAGGCCGGTGGCATTCAAAAACTCGAGCCCGAGAATGATGGTTGCAAGCCACCAGAGTTTGAACGCCAGCATGCGCCCCTTCTCCAGGGCCCTTTCCGCCATCCAGACCGTGAAACTGCTCGACCACAGGCAGATGGTGCCCAGGATGGGCGCTTCCAGAATATCTTTCGGATAGGGCCCGGTGAGGCTCTTGCCGATGTAGACCAGATACGCCATCACGAAAAGCGAGAACAGCGCGCTCTCCATGATGATGAAGAAAATAATGCCGACGGTTCCGTGATCGGGGAGCTTCCAGGACCGCTCCATTTCCTCCGGAGGAATCGGTAGTAAGTTAACGCCTGCGGCCATGGTTCTACTCGTATTTCCAATCCGGATCTTGCGGATGCTTTAGATCCCATAACGGACGCCCGCTACGCACCACGGGAATTTTCTCGAAGTTATATTCCGGGGGCGGCGAAGTAGTGGACCATTCGAGCGTCCAGGCATCCCAGGGGTCGTCGCCCGCGGGCCTGCCGTTGATCGCCGACTTAATGATATTGATGACAAATAGCAGCACGGCAATGCCCTGGATGTAAGCGCCGATCGAAGACCAGAAGTTCCAGAAATCCCAGCCGCGTCCGGGCGAGTAAGTGTAAATACGCCGCGGCATGCCTATGATTCCCAAATAGTGCTGAGGCATAAACGTAAGGTTGAAGCCGATGACCATGAGCCAGAAGTGCCATTTGCCGAGCGTCTCGCTCATCATTTTTCCGATCGCCTTGGGGAACCAGTAATAGGTGGCGGCGAAAACACCAAACACCGTACCGCCGATTAGCGTGTAGTGGAAGTGGGCCACCACGAAATAGGAATCGGTAAGCTGCCAGTCAAAGGGCGCGACCGCCAACATGATCCCCGTCAGCCCAGCGACCAGGAATTGCAGCAGGAAGGCGAGACAGAACAGCATTGCCGTACTATATCGGACCTTGCCACCCCACATGGTCGCGGTCCAGTTGAAAATCTTTACTCCCGTTGGAACCGCAATGATCATGCTGGATGCCACAAAAAAGGTATTCGACCAAGGGGTGAGGCCAACGGCAAACATATGGTGCGCCCAGACGCCGAGACTGATAAAGCCGATGGCGACGATAGCGCCCACCATGGCGGGTTTTCCGAACAGCGGCTTGCGGGAAAAGACGGGAATCACTTCCGAGAGCGTGGCGAAAGCCGGGAAGATGACGATGTAGACCTCGGGATGGCCGAAGATCCAGAAGAAGTGCTCCCAAAGAATGGCGGAGCCGCCGTTCTGGGTGTTGAAGAAATTAGCGCCCAGATAACGGTCGAGCAGCAGCATGAACTGGGCGGCGGTCAGCGCCGGAATCGCCAGGATGATGAGCCACGCAGTGGTGAGCATGGTCCACACGAACATGGGCATGCGGGCCAGCGTCATGCCGGGACAGCGGGCGCTGATGCAGGTGGCGATCACATTGAGGGAAGTGGCCAGACTGCCGAAGCCGCCGAGAATGATGGCCAGCGCCCAATAATCCG
>JBOGMI010001095.1:0-2056 GCA_050746645.1 Bryobacteraceae bacterium
CGGCCGATGGAAGGCGATCCACAGCCAGTACAAAATCGATATTCAAACTGCCTACAACGATGATCCGCGCTCTTCGAGACACAGATGGTAACTCCTATCGGTTTTGCTGCATAACTACAATTTGGCCGCCCCCAACACGAATCCGTTTCCGCTGGATGAAATTCAAGCCCCGGAAGAAGGACTCCGCGTCGCTTTGCTGGTCCGGCCGCACGTATGGGTGGCTTGCGAGCACTATCCTTCGGTGAAAGAAATTCATACACTCGTGTGCGGCAAGCTGTGGCTGGAAAACCAGGAATAGCGACTCGGAATAATGCTCGGAGACAAAGACAACGCAGGAATCCCCTGTAAGTTCGGGGACGACCGTGTTGGCTTCCTGTCCGATATCGGGAAGATTGCTGCTCAGATACGCTATGTCGGAAGCAGCGCTGAGCGCCAGAATCGCGAGGGCGCCGATCAGCACCGGCCGGCGCGAGCGCAGCAGTTTCCCCACGCGCTCCAGCCCCAGGAACGCGGCCACAATCAATTCCGGAGCAATCCAGAGCACGTGCTGGGCCGCGAAAGCTCTTCCGTCTGCCGCATCCAAACACAACGCGAGTACGATCGTGAAGACAACGGCGCCCAAACAGCAGACCAGGATCCGCCGCTTGCCCATAGCGGTCGTTGGCCAGCGCGCGGCATACCACGCTGAGGCGGCGAGCGCCCACAGAAATAAGAATGCCAGCCCGCAAGCGGCCCAGCCTTGCGCGGCGAGCGCATAGAGCGGCTGCAGGAATGTGGCCGTTCCAGCCGGAAAGTTTGCCGGCTCAAAGAGCCAATCCGCCGCCGTGTGCCCCTGCGCCCAAACCAAATACGGCAGAAACAGCAAAGCCGGAAGCGCCGTCGCGGCAAGCACAAACCACAAAGCGCGCCGCTCGTGCGCGCGATTCACAAACACAAACAGCGCCGCGAGCAAGCCCACAGCGGGCAGGAAAGAATAAGGACTGGTGTATAGGCAAAGGAGCAGCAGCCCGGCATAGATCGCGGCTCGCAGGACCGTTTGCCGGCCGATCAGCGAAAAGAAACAAAGCGTCGCCGCCAGGGAAAGAAATAATCCTTGCTCGAACGGTTGCCCTTTCGTGGCCAGCAGATAGTGCAGCGGCAGCAGAAGAAATGCGGCCATCGCCAGACGGGGCCGTTGCAGCGGAATGCGCCTGGCCCAGCGCAGGAACAAGTAACATGCCGCAAGCGCAAACACGAACGAAAGAATTCTGGCGCCGAAGCGGGTGTTTCCGAACACGGCCAGGATGGGGAATTGCGCCAGAAAATTCAATGGCGCCGAATCCGGAGTACTCGCGATCCAATCGAAAAGCCTGGTGTGCATAACGCCCCTGACTCCCGCGATTTGCAGAATTTCGCCGAGCTGCAGCGGCGGAATAAATAAAATCAGCAGGAGCGATGGCGCCGTGATCGCCGCCGCTATTCCCCAATCCCGGCGACGAGAAACTGGCTTGACCGTTTTCTCTCCCGGCGTCGTGGGGCGAACCGCTGCCGGCATCAGGCGCATCGTTCAGCCGCGCCCGGCCGCTTCCGAAAGCCGGTGGAGAGTTTCCGTGTAAGGTTCGGTTGCGACGCCCCGCTCGGTGATAATCGCCGATACATACCGATGCGGAGTAACGTCGAAAGCGGGATTCGCCACCTGAATGCCGTCAGGCGCAACGGGCACGCCGTTCAGGTGGGTCACTTCTCTTGACGGGCGCTCCTCGATCGGAATCTTCTCGCCCGAAGAGAGTGTCAGATCGAGCGTAGAGACCGGCGCGGCGACATAAAAAGGAATGCCGTTCTCCTTGGCCAGCACGGCAACGCTATAGGTGCCGATTTTATTGGCCACGTCGCCATTGGCGGCGATGCGGTCAGCGCCCACCACCACGCATCCAATCCGGCCGCTCTTCAAAAAATGCCCAGCCATGTTGTCCGTAATCAGCGTAGTCTCAATGCCGTCGCGCTGCAACTCCCAGGCGGTGAGCCGGGCGCCTTGCAAAAAAGGCCGCGTCTCATCGGCGAATACGTCGATTTTTTT
>JBOGMI010001096.1:0-1118 GCA_050746645.1 Bryobacteraceae bacterium
CAAGTTTTCACGCGGCGATGAGCTGATGGTTGATGTAGTCGTCGAGGGTGCGGTCGAGGTCGCGCCATGCCCGGGCGAGGGGGGTGGCCCGGCCGATACCGGCTGGCCGGGACACGTCGAGCTCGACCAGGCCGGGGGCGAGGATGCGGCCGTAGGTCTTGGTGAATAGGACGGCCACCCGCCGGCCGAGGGCGGTGAGCTGGTAGCGGTGTGTGTGGGGGATGCGCACGATGATGCCTTTGCGTCGCAGGCGCCGCAGGTCGTAGGTGGCCTGGCGGGAGCTGTAGGGCTGGTCCACCAGCGTGGACACGAGCTTGGCCAGGGTCTTGTTGTCGAAGCCGGCAAAGAGGTGGGCGAAGCCCACGATGGCGGCCATGAGCGCCATCACCCGACGGTCGCCGAAGCGCAGCCCGGGGGCGTGGGTGCCGTCGGGACCGTCGGTGGGGGTGGTCACCGCTTCGAAGGTGACCACATCGGGAGCGGGCGTGGCGTCGGATGCCTGGGCGTCGCATAAGCGACGGTTGGCCTCGTGGCCAACGACACGCAAAGCGTGCCAGTTGCTGGCGTTGACGCGCCGGCCGATCCCGAAGTCTCGGGTGTCACAGATCACCGTCTCGGTCCGAAGAGCACGATGCTCCTTGAAGTACTGCTTCATGCGTGACGAGCGGTAGTAGCAGCAGATCTGGGGGTCGACGCCGGCGGTGATCACCTTGGTCCGGAACTTGCCCGGGGTCCGCTTGGTGACGCGACGGTCGAAGATGAGGGCGACCTGGTCGGGTCGGCCCACGTCGAGGTGGTCTCTGATGACCCCCTCGAAGAACGCCCGACCCGCCGCGGGCCGGTCGAACACGACGGTGGAGGACACCTCGAACTGGCGGAACGCCAGCTCGTAGCCGTAGCCGGCCCGACGGTCGGCGTCGGTGAAGGGAGAGGGCAGCACCCGGACCCACCGCCAGAAGAAGCTGCGCACCGCCCCTGAGCCCAGCCGGTCGCAGATCCGGGCCAAGGCGACCGGGTCCTCGCAGGACCTGAACCCGTTGTCGAGCGCCTCGTAGCCGATTCCGGCCCGCTCCAGCTGGCGCTTGGCCCACTCGTGGCCGTTGAGGTAGATCCAGATC
>JBOGMI010001097.1:0-2424 GCA_050746645.1 Bryobacteraceae bacterium
CGCAGCAGGAATAGCAGCGCCATCGCCACAATCGAAATATGCAAGCCGGAGATGACTAGGGCGTGATAAGTGCCGGTCACGCGAAAAGCGTTGGTCCAGCGCCGCTCGACACCGGCGGTTTCGCCGAGCAGCGTGGCCGCCAGCAGGGCGCGTGTGTGCGCGTCTTCCGGATAGAGTGCCCGCAGCCGGCCGAGTGCCCAGGTTCGTATGGCGAAAACCGCAGCGAGCGCCCGCGAGCCGCAGCGGCCGGGCAGCACGCGGATGTCGCTAATCGCCGAAGTGGATGCTCGCCAATAAATATGTTTGGCGGCGAGATAACCGGCGTAGTCGAATTCGCCCGGGTCCTGGTAATCGCGCGGCAAGCGGATTTTAGCCGGCAACTCGACGCGCTCGCTGTAGGCCAGCCGAAGCTTTTCGCCCGGTTTTAGGTAGGCCGAGACCAGGGCGTCCGCCGCGGGCGCCAGTTCCAGCGTGAAGCGCTCGCGGCCGGGGGAAAGATCGGGCGGGCTTACGAGGCAGCCGGAAAGCAGCGCTACATCGCCGTTGCCGACGTTGAGATGCGGTGTGCGGTCCTGGCGATGGACCGCTTGCATCAGAATCCCGAACAGCGCGCAGGCGGTGCAGACAACCGCCCATCGCGTCCAGGTGGCCGCCTTGGCGCTGGCGATCCACGCTAAAACGGCCGCTGCCGAGCAAATCATCCCCGGAATGAGCAGATCCGCCGGTGTGAAATAGAAGAAATGCGCTACAAGAATGCCACAGGCCAGCGCGGCGCAGGGCAGGATGAGCGGCTCACGAGGCATGAAACTCTAGTGGCGCGTCACGTCCCGTTTTTTCAGATGAAACTCTGCTGACTTTCAGTCATCATTTAGCCGTGCATGCCCGTGAGATGAGAATCACGTCGGGAAGCGACCAGCTCCCGGCCTATGAAGCCCTGCCAGCGCAAGGCGGCCCGTTCCCTGTGGTCTTGGTCGTCCAGGAAATCTTCGGCGTCAACGACCATATCAAAGACATTTGCCGCAGGCTGGCCAACGAAGGGTATTTTGCGATCGCGCTGGACTTATTCGCGCGGCAGGGCGATGTCTCGAAAATGACCAATATTCAAGAGGTCCTGCACAAAATCGCCCCGAACGTTTCCGACGAGCAGGTCTTGGCGGATCTGGACGCCTCGGTCGAATACGCCCGCGCCTCGGGCGAAGGCGACGTCGAGCGTCTGGGTATTACGGGGTTTTGCTGGGGCGGCCGGATCGTCTGGCTCTATGCTGCGCACCAGCGGCAACTGCACGCGGCCGCGGCCTGGTATGGCCGCTTGACCGGCGGATTCCGAAAAGGCGGCAAGCAGCCCATCGATGTTGCGGCGGAATTGAAAGCTCCGGTGCTCGGGCTATATGGCGGCAAAGACCAGGGAATTCCGCTTGCCGATGTCGAGCGCATGCGCGAAGCGGTCGAAAGAGCGGGAAAGAACTGCGAAATCGTGATTTATCCCGAGGCGGGCCATGCCTTCAACGCCGACTATCGCCCGAGCTATCACGAAGCCTCGGCCAGGGATGCCTGGGCGAAGATGCTCGCCTGGTTTGAGAGCAACGGCGTGGCTTGAATGAAGGCTGCTTATATCGACCGTACCGGCCCGCCTGAAGTGATCCGCTACGGTGAGCTTCCGGCGCCTGAGCTCGGGCCGAACGATGTTTTGGTCGCGGTCCAGGCGGTCGCTGTAAACCCCATCGATACCTATATTCGTGCCGGCAAATTTCCCCTCCGGCTGCGCTGTCCCTTTATTGTTGGCCGCGATATAACCGGAATCGTCACCGAGATCGGCTCCGCAGTCACGCGCTTCCGCCCGGGCGACCCTGTGTGGGCGAATAACCAGGGCTATGCGGGGCGCCAGGGCACGTTTGCCGAATATTGCGCCGTCCGCGAAGAACTGCTGTATCCTTTGCCTCCCGGTTTGGATTTTCGCGAGACTGTGGCGGTGCTGCATTCGGCTCTGACCGCAATCCTCGGCCTGCAATACAAGGCGAAGCTGGTTTGGGGCGAGACCCTCTTCGTCAACGGCGGGGACGGCAATGTCGGGAACGCTGTGGTCCGGATCGCGAAAGCGCTCGGCGCGCGCATCGCCGTGACTTCTTCCAATCCGGAAAAGGCGGAGTGGATCCGCGGCGCCGGCGCTGACGCGGTTTTCGATTACAAGCGAGAGGATATCGGAGCGGCGCTCAAAAAATTCGCGCCCGACGGCGTCAATATCTTTTGGGACGCCAGCCCGAAGCCCGACGCCACACTGGCTGTGCATGCCGCGGCGCAGCGGGGGCGCATCGTCATCATGGCCGGCGGGCAGTATGAGACCGCTTTCCCCTCCGGGCGTTTTTATCAGAAGAACTGCACCCTCTACGGCTTTACCGTGACCGACGCCACGGCGGAAGAACTCAA
>JBOGMI010001098.1:0-4161 GCA_050746645.1 Bryobacteraceae bacterium
CAACCAGACTGGTCGCGGCAAGCAGGAAAAGCAGAAATTTCATTCGCTGAACCTGTGTGCAATCGGAAAGCGGCGCCCCACGCCAAAAGCCTTCCGAGTGATGCGGAGGCCGGGCGCGGCCTGCTGACGTTTGTATTCGTTGCGGTCCACTTTGCGGATGATGTCGCGGACCAGCTCGATCGGCAGATGCTCTTTCGCGGCGATTTCTGCGGCCGATTCGTAGCGCTCCACATAGCCCGCAAGAATCGCGTCGAGCACCGGATATTCGGGCAGGCTGTCTGTATCTTTCTGGTCCGGGCGAAGCTCGGCAGAGGGCGCTTTGCGAAATGTATTTTCGGGAATCGGCGGAGCGAAGCCGCGCCTGGCGTAGCGCTGGTTGGCGATGCGCGCCAGCCGGTACACCATCGTCTTCGGAACGTCGCTGATGACCGCAAGCCCGCCGCACATATCGCCGTACAGCGTGCAATAGCCGACCGCGATTTCGCTCTTGTTGCCGGTCGTCAGCACGAGCGAGCCGAACTTGTTCGACAGCGACATCAGGATCATCCCGCGCAGCCGCGATTGCACGTTTTCTTCAGTGGTGTCGGGCTGGAATCCGGCGAACAGAGGCGATAGCGTGTGCAGCATGGCCTGGTAGCCGTCCTGGATCGACACCACTTCAAAGCGGATGCCGAGGTTGTGTGCGAGTTCGCGAGCGTCGTCCAAGCTGTGCGCGGAAGAATAAGGCCCGGGCATGCCCACGCCGATGACATTTTCCATTCCCACCGCTTCGGCCGCGATCGCCGCAACCAGAGCCGAATCGATGCCGCCGCTCAAGGCCACCAGCACGCTGCGGAACCCACATTTGCGGATGTAATCGCTGGTGCCGAGAACCAAGGCTTCAAACGCCGCCTGGTCGCCGGAAAGATCATTGGCGTGATTGTCGCCCACGCCGGTTGCGGTGTCGAACAGAACCAGGTCTTCTTCAAAGGATTTAGCTTTTGCCGCCAGTGTGCCCTCGGCAGTCATGGCGAAGCTGGAGCCGTCGAAAATCAACTGATCGTTTCCCCCCACCATCTGCACATAGACGAGGGGCAGGTGAAAGCGTTGCGCGGCAGCCTGGAAGATGGCTTCTCTCTGCCTGCGCTTGCCGATATTCCACGGCGAGGCGTTGATGGAGACGATCAGCTCGGCGCCTTGTGCCACCAGTTCTTCCACCGGGTCGCGCGTATAGCGGCGGCGCTCCCAGAATTGCTTGTCGTTCCAGGCGTCCTCGCAGATCGCAATGGCTGTCTTGGTGCCGCGAATGCTGCACAAGCGTTGGCAGCTTGCGGGCTGAAAATAGCGGGCTTCGTCGAAAACGTCGTAGGTCGGCAGCAGCATCTTGCACTGCTTGAAAACGATGCGTCCGTATTCGATGAGCGCGGCGGCATTTTGCGCATGAATGGGCGCATCTTTCGGCGACCGCGCGACATATCCAACGATCAAACTAAGATCGAGATGCGCGGAAGCAGCCGCGATGCTGTCGAGCGCATCGGCGGTGCGTTCGAGAAACGAAGTCTTTTCCACCAGATCGCGCGGCGGATACCCGGTGAGCGCCAGTTCGGGGAAAACGACCAACTCCGCGCCTTGCTCCAGCGCGCGCCGCGCAAATTCGAGAATCTTGGCTGCGTTCGCCGCCAAATCGCCAACCGTGTTGTTGATCTGAGCCAGCGCGATTCGCATGGAAACTCTTATTGTAGTGGGCAGTAGGACAGACAATCGTCTTTTGTCGTCTGTTCCCGAGCGCCTCCGGCGCATGAGTGTTAGTGGGTGATCCCAGGGCGTCGAGATGAGTCGGCATGGCCCCGGCCTGCCCCAGGAATCTTTGCAAGCGGCATACAGCGCGGCAGCAGCTTCTGAACTAATCCACTAGGCCGATTTTCTTCAGCGTTTGGGGTAGAGGTGGTTGAAATTGAGTATTGCCCACCCTGGCCATCACGCGGCCATTCTTGAGCGCCACGCCGTAGGGCGGATCGACAAACGGAAAGGCCTTTTTCAGTTTCTTCAGCTCTAAGCTGGTCTCCGCCTTCAATTTCGTGTCTTTCAGAAAATCCGCGGCGAATTCAGGATCGTTGGTGGGGATGCCGACGACTTCGGTGTCATCCCAATGTAGCTTAGACATGTATTTGGCGGCACGGGCACAGTCCAGGCACTCCGGGTTATAGAAAAATAAAAATACCTTGCCCTGAGCCAGATTTTGTGGCTTGCCATTGACGACCACCGGAGTGGGCACCTGAACGTCGCTTCGCCCGCTGGCCTGCACGCCGAAGCTAATGGCGCCGAACGCGACCAGGATGGCAAGGGCGGCGGCGGGGATCTTGAATCCTTGAGGCGGCCGCGACCAGAAGAGCACGATCAGAGCCAGCAGCAGCATGATGCCGTCGGCGACGAAAAACATCGGTCCGACGGTGCGCTTGATGATGGGAAAGCAGTCGCACTCCTGGCCGGCGAGCGTGGGATAGAAATAGCCCACCCAAGCTATGAAAAATGCGATCAAGCCAGTAGAAAGCAGGCCGCCCCAGCGCCGGCACACAGGCACAAAGAGCAGAAACGCGGCGAAGAGTTCGATCACGCCCAGCGTCGCCGCACCCGGCACGCCCATTCCCGCCGGAACTTGTGCCTGTTCCAGCACTTGGCCGAGCTTATAGGGCTCGAGCACCTTCCATCCGCCCGAGAACACGAACATAATCCCGAGCAAAATAGCAGCAACGGTGGAGGCTTTGATCTGCCAACCTCGCGGTTTTTCCATCATGTGTAATTTCAATTGTATTCTGATGTGCTCCGCGAGCCTGAAAAGGAACCGCTGCCAGCATTGAAGGACTTGGAAGCGGCTTCGGTCCAAGATGAATCAAGCGCAGCAAATCACCTGAACATGCGCGCATCAAAGACAAACGGCTTCGGGACGCCGAACCGGATATCGGCGAAGTCAGGGTGGACAGGATTCAAGAGCACGTTCCATTCGCCGCGAATCGCCGCAGAGGGCACGAATAGAGCGACGCTGCTCCCGCCACGAACCCAATCATCTCCGAACCGGCGCAGCGATTCGTCCCTCCTTTGATACCAGCGCGGCGGCAGAACATTGGGCTCCAGTCTGCCGATCTCGAGCGTCTCTGGGATCTCACCTTCGATTGACACGAGGTCCGCCGGTCTCAGATTGGGCTCCAAATTGACGAAGGTTTCCAGGGCAGCGAGAGCGAGTGAGGTAGAGGCATAGACGACCACAACGCCACGGCTGTTCCAGCGGCCACCGTAGAGTCGTGCGCCCTCGCCGCTTGCGGCTCCAGCAGCGTACTTGCGGCGGCAGATTCGCCAGAACCGGATCAACTGTACACGCCATACGCGATACGGCCGAGGATGTCTTCCACCATTCGCGCGCCCATATCGGTATCTAACTGGTCCAAAGGCCGCTCACCGCCCAGCGCACGGTTCGGGGTGCACAGCCACTCTACGGCTTTGTCTTCATCGCCGATCATGTCCACGGCACCTGCATACACTCGTGCCATGCGAGCGGCACGGTCAGACTCGGCGGGCGTCAAGAGAGACGCTTGGCTCAAGCGCCGGGTCAACGTGCGCTGCGGAATCCCAAGTTTCCGCGAGAGCAGGCTGTTGCCCATACGAAGCTTCCGCGCCAGGGCGGTAACAGCACTCGCGGGCAAGCCCCTGCGAATGAGTTGCGCCAGATCGTCGGGTTTTTTAACAGTCTTGCCGAGGACTTTCCGTCCGCCCAGCAACTCGGCGATGGCTTCTGTTTCCATTGTGGCCTCCTGGCTATTTAGGATACGCCATTTGACGTTGTGCAAACTAGGGGTGGGGAAGGCAAATATGCACATCAAACGAGTTGGCTCACAAGCTTCAGCCAAGGGACCTTCGGAGTGGTTCACCGGCAGCGTGCGGATCGATCCACTATTCCAGGCGCCCGAGCCGGCGCTTGTTCAAGGCGCAAGCGTGACTTTCGAGCCGGGCGCACGGACCGCATGGCATACGCATCCGCTCGGGCAGACGCTCATCGTCACGTCTGGCTGCGGCTGGGCGCAGCGCGAAGGCGAAGCGGTCGAAGAGATCCGGCCGGGCGATGTGGTCTGGTTCGCGCCCGGAGAAAAGCATTGGCATGGCGCTACGCCGACAACTGCCCTGTCGCAC
>JBOGMI010001099.1:0-1487 GCA_050746645.1 Bryobacteraceae bacterium
GCTAGGCGGGTAGTTTGACTGGGGCGGTCGCCTCCTAAATTGTAACGGAGGCGCTCCATGCTTGGCTCAGGCTGTTTGGAAATCAGCCGTCGAGTGCAAGGGCATAAGCCAGGCTGACTGCGAGACATACAAGTCGAGCAGACACGAAAGTGGGACCTAGTGATCCGGTGGTTCTGCATGGAAGGGCCATCGCTCAACGGATAAAAGGTACGCCGGGGATAACAGGCTGATCGGAGTCAAGAGTTCATATCGACGCTCCGGTTTGGCACCTCGATGTCGGTTCATCGCATCCTGGGGGTGCAGAAGCTCCCAAGGGTTAGGCTGTTCGCCTATTAAAGCGGTACGTGAACTGGGTTCAGAACGTCGCGAGACAGTTCGGTCCCTATCTGTGGTGGGCGCAGGAGATTTGAGGGGGCTTGCCCTTAGTACGAGAGGACCGGGGTGAACGAACCTCTTGTGATTCAGTTGTCGCACCCGCGGCATAGCTGAGTAGCGAAGTTCGGTCAGGATAAGTGCTGAATGCATATAAGTACGAAACCTTCCCCAAGATGAGATCTCCCTGAAGAGCCGTGAAAGACGATCACGTTGATAGGACGGGTGTGTAAGCGTAGCAATGCGTTGAGCTTACCGTTACTAATAGCTCGTTCGGCTTGACCATAAAATGAACCCTGCGGTTTGGGTTTTCTCTCGGTTGTCCGTCAATTGCTGTTCGCCCAATTTCGGGTGATCCAAGCGAGAGGGCCCCACCCGTTCCCATCCCGAACACGGAAGTTAAGCCTCTCAGCCCCGATGGTACTGCATGCGCGAGTGTGTGGGAGAGTAGGACGTCGCCCGATTAAAATCAAGGCCCCGGCCAGCATTCAAACTGGCCGGGGCCTTCTCTTTGCTTGCTGCTACCCTAGGGCTAGACGCTTACAGAACCCCGACCGTGAGGGAGGGGACGCTGCTCTCCGGAACGACAATCCCATGGACTTGCACAAGATGATCGCCGAGCTTCAGGCCGAACGCCAGCGCCTCGACGAGGCGATCGCGGCTTTGGAACGTCTCTCGGCCGGCAAGCAGTTCCGCCGCCGCGGCCGGCGCCCGCGTTGGCTCGCCGAGGAAATCCAGCGCCAATCCTCCTCCGAAGGCGAAACCAAAAAAGCTGACCGGTAACTGTTGATCGCCGCCTTTAGCTGATCGTCACGTACCGCATCCCAGCCCGCATCAGCTTCTCTCGATCCAGCGCATTTCTTCCATCCAGGACGAAAGGATGCCGCATTCTCTTGGCAAGCGATTCCCAATCCAGATCCCGGTATTCGTTCCATTCGGTCACCAGAACCAGCGCATCGCAGCCTTCCGCCATTTCACTCGCTTCCGCGCACAAATGTACGGGCATCCCGTTGTGCTCGCGCCGGAAGCGCTCGCACGCGATCGGATCATGCGCCTTCACGCGCACGCCGCGGTCGATCAGCTTTTGCGCGATCTCGATGGCCGCCGCTTCCCGC
>JBOGMI010001100.1:0-3186 GCA_050746645.1 Bryobacteraceae bacterium
CAAAGCTCTGTCGAGCGCGTTCTGCTTTTCCTTCCGGCTGAGCGTCTCGATCTCGAGCATGCAGCCTCTACTTATTGTAACATTTTGTAACTGTTAAAAGAACCGTGAGGAAACCTGTCCTACCCCCTGTTTGGAGCATCTCTCGTTGAGTTAGAGGTTAGAGGCTATGAGGTCTTCGTCGTTCCGCCATTCACCGAATCCGTTTTTCCGCGCCATCCGGTATATTTTGCCGCTGATGGTATGTCTCGCAGTTCCGCTAGTGTTGCCGGCTCAAAACGCGACTAGTACTATTTTCGGAACCATCACCGACCCGACAGGCGCCCTGGTTCCGAATGCGCAGATCACCGCCCATAATGTAGCCACTGGAGTCGCATATCCGACAACCACTAACGGCCGGGGTTCGTACCGGATCACCCAACTGCCGCCGGGAAGCTACACGCTGGAAGTGAAGCATAGCGGCTTTGCCGCCAAGCAGACTCGCCCTTTCACGCTCGTCGTGGGTGAATCCTCGCAGCAGAACGTTGCGTTAGCCACCGGCGCCGTCACGCAGACAGTATCCGTAACCGCATCGTCCGTACTTCTGAACACGGAGTCTTCCAGCGTAGGACAGATCATCCAAAACCAGCAGATCGAGCAACTGCCGCTAAACGGCCGCGACTTTCTGACACTCACCTCGCTCTCGCCCGGCGTCACGCCCGTGGTTTCCGGCATCAGCTCGCCGGCGTCCGCCTGGACCGGGACCCAGACGGTCAGCGTCGATATCGGCGGTCTTCGCGAAGACGACACAAGCTACCTGGTTGATGGCATCGAGACCCGCAACGCCTGGTACGGGGCGGATGGGCTGCTGCCTTCCGTGGATGCCGTTCAGGAGTTTCGGCTCCAGCAGGTCGGCTC
Organism: Bryobacteraceae bacterium; assembly: GCA_050746645.1. Lineage (GTDB taxonomy): Bacteria > Acidobacteriota > Terriglobia > Bryobacterales > Bryobacteraceae > Bog-105. Next base: position 895 of record JBOGMI010001100.1, read on the forward strand.
GTCGGCATCGTTCGACGACGGCGCTGCCTTCGTCAGCATTGTGACCCGTTCCGGCACCAATCAGTTGCACGGAACCGCATACGAATTCCTTCGCAACAACGATTTCGACGCCCGCAACTTTTTTGATTCGGGTCCGCCCCCGCCTTTTCATCAAAACCAGTTCGGCGCCGCGCTGGGCGGTCCCATCCTCAGGAACAAGATGTTCTTTTTCCTCGATTACGAAGGCTTCCGCCTGGTTTCACCATCCGATGACTTCGGACTGGTGCCCACACCAGCCGAGATTTCCGGAGATTTCTCCGCTCTCTCGAAACCGATCGTCAATCCGTACACGGGTGTACCGTATCCTGGCAATCGGATTCCTACGAGCGACCAGAATCCGATCGGGATCAAGACGCTTGCGTTCTTTCCGCAATCCTCGGGCAGCTATTTGAATGGGGCAGATAACTACTTCACGGTAGCCAATACACTTAACGACTGGAATCAGGGGACCGCCCGGTTCGACTGGAATCTGAACGCCAGTAACAGTCTGTTTGTGCGGTTCATCGTGCAGAACCAGACCCAGACCAGGCCGGGCTTCACTTCATACAATGCGGTCATCTTTCCATCCAATCCAAAGAACGTGGCGGTGGGATGGACGCACACGTTCTCGCCGAATATTGTCAACACGCTGCACGCGGGCTGGAGCCATACGGCGACCGGCGACTACCGTGCCGACGGATACGATGAGAGTCAGGCCAATCCGCTGGGCCTGCTCAACGAAAAAGACCAGCCCGGAGCCTATGGGCCGCCCTCCTTCGGCATCGCAGGATATCTGAATCCAGGTTCATCGCAAGGAACCGACATCATGCGCGAAGGGCTGACCATGGTGACCGACCAACTCATGATGCAGCACGGCAAGCATCAGATTTCAGTGGGTCTGGATATCCGCTACGAACCCACTTACTTTTATGAAGACTGGGCTGCCTCGTCGGTCGACTTCAATGGCATCTACACGGGCAATTCGATCGCGGACGTCCTGGTTGGCATACCGGATTACGCCCAGACGGCTTTCGGCGACCCTACCCTGAACATGCGGCGCTGGTATCAGGGTTATTACGTGCAGGACAACTGGCACGCTTTGCGGCATCTGAACATCAATGCCGGCCTGCTGTGGGGCGAAAACACCCAGCCCTACGACACGGCAAACCACGTCGGTACGTTCGATCTGGCGACCGGGCAGGACCTAACCTATCCGGCGACTAAAGCGCTCGGCCTGGGAAGGGCTATGGTTCGCCCTGACCGGACAGACTGGCAGCCGCGCCTCGGCTTCAATTGGGATCCGTTTGGCGGAAATACCGATATCAAAGGCGGAGCCGGTATCTATTTTACTCAAGCCAACATGAACCAATATGAGGTGGAAGTCGATACAACGCAGTACTACTTAGTGGACGCCTTCTCGAATTCCCCCGGGAACCCGCCTGCGTACAACTACAACGATCTCTGGAGCACAAGCACGCCCGGATCGGCGCCGACGGCATCGTTTATCAATCCGGATAACCGCGATCCTTATGTTTATGAATTCAACCTGGCTGTGGACCATACGATCGGACAGTGGCTCTTTGAGGGTTCGTATATGGGCACCCTGTCGCACCGCTTCGAGGTGCGCAGCAATATGAACCCCGTGCTGCCGAGCGGCCAGACGATTAATCCGGCATGGAACGGCATCCAGGAAAACCTGGACGCCGGCAACTCATCTTATAACAGTGTCTTCGGGCGGGTGCAGCGGCGGTTCTCCAATGGACTTTCGATGCAAGCAGCCTACACTTACTCCAAATGTTACTCGGATCCATGGCAGGATATGTTCGACTGGCATCCGCTCGATCTGAAACTCGACTGGGGCCACTGCTCATACAGTATCGACCATAACTTTACCGGCAACGTCGTCTACGATCTGCCCTTTGGCCGTGGCCGTCGGTTTCTCAACCGCGGAGGCTGGGCGAATGCGGTTTTCGGCGGATGGGAACTGAGCGGGATCGCCACGGCGATCAGCGGAGCTTGGCTGACGCTCGGCGGCGTCCAGAACCTGGGGCTGTTCGTGGACACCTTGCCCAATGTGACCGGTCCGGTCAATAACACCTCGCTCTTCAGCGGGATCGGCAAGAATGGCAAGCTGGGGCCGCTGTTCAATACGAACAATGTGGTTGCGGAGAAGGCAACAGGCGTGCAAGGCAACGCAGGCGTCCAGAATATCGCCTCGCCGGGCTGGCAGAACTATGACGTCTCCGCCTCTAAGACGTGGAGGTTCCGCGAACG
>JBOGMI010001101.1:0-1198 GCA_050746645.1 Bryobacteraceae bacterium
TAGTGGAACACAAGCCTGTGCCTAACTCTTCAGCTTGCCGCGGATCTTTCTCGCCAGGCGCTCGATCTGCTTTGTCTTCCTGATGGCGGACACGGGAACTACATAATCGCCCGCCTTCTCCAACTCCGCTTTTAAGTCCTTCGCCTCCTTGATCAGCTGATCGGTTTCCTTCAGCGCGTCTTTATGTTCTTGCTGCGCGATGGCGTCTTTTTGCAGCTTGCCGTTCGGCAGCCGCGGATTTTCCTCTCTGCCGGGATTGGGCAAATGCAGCCGAGTGGGATAGTCCGGCGGCTGCGCGCGGCCCAATAGCAGCGCCGGTCCCGCGGCTAAAAGGAACAACGCGCCACGCCGTGTACGGCTCATACGGTTGCTATCATAAGCCACTTATATGCAGAGCGTGACCGAAGTCGGAATCGGAGTTGTTGGGTTGGGCAACGTCGGTCTGGGGACGCTGGAAATTCTGGCGGGCAACGCCCGGTCGATCCAGGAAAAGCTGGGCTTTTCGCTGAAAACCTTGGCCGTTTGCAGCCGCGGCGTGGACAAAAAGCAACTACCCGAGCTCGGCGCCGTCGTGCGGACCACCGATTGGGCCGAGATCGTCCGCAACCCGGGAATCGACATCGTTGTCGAGGCCGTGGGTGGAATCGGGGTGGCCGCGCAGATCGTGGAAGCGGCTCTGCGCGCGCGCAAATCCGTTGTCACGGCAAATAAAGAGCTGATGGCGGCGCGCGGCGCCGAGCTGTGGGCGCTAGCCAGTGAAAACGGCGTCAATCTTGCTATGGAAGCGAGCGTTGCGGGCGGCATTCCCATCCACACTGTGCTGCGCGAAGGCATTGCCGGCGACCGCGTAGTGGAGCTTTATGGTGTTCTGAACGGCACCAGCAATTTCATCCTCACCGAAATCGAAAAAAGTGGAGCCGCCTTCGAGTCCGTTCTGGCGGAGGCGCAGCAGCTTGGCTATGCCGAAGCCGATCCCTCGGCCGATGTGGACGGCCTCGATGCGCGTTCGAAACTGGCGATTCTCGCCGCGCTCTCCTTCGGCGAACGACTCTCCCCGGCGGAGATTTACACCGAAGGCATCCGGCGCATCACGCCCATCGATTTCCAGTACGCGCACCAGCTTCAGCACACGATCCGCCTGCTCTGCGTGGCGCGCCAAGGCGAAGGCTTGCTGCTTTCGGTGCGGCCCAGTTTAATT
>JBOGMI010001102.1:0-1023 GCA_050746645.1 Bryobacteraceae bacterium
CCCGGCTCGGGCACCGACGAGACAGGAGGCAATTGCGCGGTGTTCGCGAATGTCCAGTTGAGAATGTCGTGATTCTCCCAGCCCGCTCCCGTGCCGGAGGTAAACCCGACATAGGCGTTGCTGGTGCCGAGATACGATTCGATATCGATCGCATGACTGTTGAGCGCCGTAAAGGAAGACGATTCTGCGGGATCGTCCAGGGTGACGGTTAGATTGGAACCGTTATAGCTCATATTCACCGTCCACAGATCGCCGTTCGACATACACCCGGCGCCGCCGGTGAACCCGCACGTGCTATTTCCGTATACGTTTGTCAGGGCGGTGTCCGTCAGCGTGCCGCCGGTGTCGATCGCTACGTGGTTGTCGCTGTTGCCGTCGGATGCGCCATTGTTATACGTGTCGAATTCGATGGCCATGCTATTCGTAACACCCTGATAGCCAATGGCGCCGCCCACACCGCCCAGCCCAGTGGGACTCGCTGCTAGCACAAACGTGATTCCATCGGCGGGATCAATCCCGCCTGCATTGGTGAAGCGAAACTGGAACCGCGTGCTGAAGGTATCGCTTGGGCCAAGAGTAAAGGCCGAGGTGCTGTAGGCCGCTCCACTCTGGCTACCGGACGCGGGAGTCACGCGGAGCACAGTACCATCGGTCGTGGAAACGGTCGCAGCATCCCCCACGAGCGTTAGCCCTGTCGTATCCGAAAATCCGTTGTAAGTAAATTGTGTGGCTCCGGCGGCTATTGAAAGCCCCAGTAAACCGGAGGTCGCGCAGACCGCCACCCGTAAAAACGAAGTCCTCTTCATCCTTCCCCCTTGGGTTTTTTCGGGAGTCAGACACCCCCCGCGAAGCGGGTGGCTTGATGAGTTGGGCCGCCTCAAAGGCGGTTGATCCGCAGATTTAGGCGTCGCGCGATGCGCGCCTGATAGTTACCTCAGAACTGTCCGCCTGCTCCATCCGCTGCTTCTTGCTCGCGGATGTAGGTGCGGACCTGCTCCAGCTCGAACCCGATGGTGGATACCG
>JBOGMI010001103.1:0-1531 GCA_050746645.1 Bryobacteraceae bacterium
CGAAGCGGCCGACAAACTGGTTTCCGCGATAGCGCAGATAGCTCTCGACTTCGAAATCGACGGAAAAATCGAAGCCGAACGCGTCCTTGTCGCGCAATCTGCGGCCAAACTTCTGCCGCATCGAGCCATCACTCATATACGTGATATGCCCGACCATGCGCGCGACCGCTAGCCCGCGCGCCGGCGGCTTCGAATCGTAATAATTGCCGCCGTTCCAGTCGGGATCGGCCATGATCGCCTGACGGCCAACCTCGTTGAAGGCGATCTGTTGCGCGCTGTGGCGAGCGGTGGCGGCGATCGGGATCACGGAGGAAACCGAATCCGGATAAGCGACCGCCCATTCGAGCGCCTGCATGCCGCCCATCGAACCGCCGGCCACTGCGAGCAAACATTCGATGCCAAGATGGTCGATCAGCATTTTTTGCAGCCGCACCATGTCGGCGATGGTGATCACCGGAAAATTCATAGCGTAGGGGCGCCCGGTTGCGGGATCGATCGAAGCCGGTCCGGTCGTTCCGCGGCAGCCGCCCAGCACGTTGGATGAAATGATGAAGTAGCGATTGGTGTCGAATGCCAGGCCGGGGCCGATCATCGAAGACCACCAGCCGGGCTGTCCCGTTTCTTTGTCGATACCGGCCGCGTGGGCGTCGCCGGTGAAGGTATGCAGAACGAGAATGGCGTTGGTCGCGCTGGCGTTCAGCTTGCCGTAAGTTTCATAGGCGACTTCGACGTTTACCAGGGTCACGCCGCAATCGAGCGTCAGCGACGGAAAAGTGACGCTGTGCGTTTCCGCTATGAAACCGGTTTCGGCGAAGGTTGGCATGACCCCCTGAAAACGCGCGCTAAGCGCTTGAAATTGCACGATAACATGACGGCAGGGAAAGAAGAAATTTCTTAGACGCGAGGCTTGCCTTTTAGCTATTAGCTTTTAGCTTTTAGCTGTTAGCCCTCCACTGCCCGGGTGGCTGCGGCGGCGGGAAAAGCCCGATCCAGGGAAGAAAGATCGAAACCGGGAGGAAGCATTTTGGCGATGGCGTCGCCAAGCTTCATTTCTTCGCGTTGTTTGCGCAGATTGGCGGTCGCTATTTGGACGGCGTGTTTCTCGGCTTTGCGCGATTCTTCGGCCTCAGCGCGTTTTTGCGAAGCAAAGCCAATTTCGGCTAACTGCCGTGCTTTCTTGCGTTTCTGGAACTCGGCGGAGGCGCGCTGGTAGGCGCGGTCCTGGGCGGCGTGGTAGCGGACGTAACATTCGAGCTCGCGAGGGTCGAAGCTGACGGGGGTACCGCCAATTTTGGCCTCCTCGGGAGTTTTCGGCTCAAGCACAAAACAGGTGTTCTGCAGGCGCAGGGCGCGCTTGGCGAGCCAGGTATGTTCGGCCATCTTGACGACCAGCTCGATTTCGGCCTCGCCGACGGGTTGTTCGTCTTCGATGAGCTGGTTGAGGAAAGCGTCGAAGTTTTCCTGCTTTTCGACTTCTTTGAGGACGCGGAATTTGGCGCAGAGGCCGTGTTTGACGCCGTTCTGGGCGACT
>JBOGMI010001104.1:0-1522 GCA_050746645.1 Bryobacteraceae bacterium
CTGTCGTTAGTTTGTCAATCTGTCCGCTTTTATTCACACGTGATCTGTCCGGTTTCAACTGATTTGTCCTGCCGTTCCCCTTCGGCTTGCCGAAGGGGGTTTGCGTGTTTTCCGTTTAGTAAATGTAGTGGCCGTCGAAGCGGTGGGAAAGTGGGAATCCCGCCGGTTTTGCGGGATTTCCAAGGGACGGTGGGAGCGGTGGGAAACCGGTTTGTGGTTTTCCACGGCTTCCACGGGCCCGCCTTTTCCACGGCTTGTCCTGGTGTTCGGCACGGCGCCGAGGGGATTCCCATCGGCCTGGTAGCGGCCCACCACATGCGGTCCATAGCGAATCGAGATCGTTCCGTTCAGATGCTCGTGAATCGTCACCGTGCATCCGGCCAGCGAACTGCGAAACCGGCTCTTCTCCAGTTGCCACATCCGGTCCGCAATCGCTACCGTGTTGTCCTTGTTCACCACTCGTTCGGTCTGCACGGTGAAGATCCAATCCAAATCGCTGCGCGCCGTGCGCCGGAATGCCGTCCCCTTCTCCACCGCGGCCACCTTGAACTTTTCGTTGAACACCGCAATATACCGCTCGCGTAGAAACCGGTTTGCCTCCTCCATTTCCGTGATCCCGGCCAGACGCAACTCCTGCGGCAAGCGCCCTTGCCAGGTTCCGAAATTACGCTCACCGCGTCCACGCGCCTGTGGCGAGTAGGCCGGAATCATCTGCACACCCAGTTCTTTCATGGCTCGGCCCACCTGCGTCAGCCGATGTTTGTCCACCTTCTCGCCGGCCTTCGGTGTCACGAAAAAGTGACTGCCTCTGTCGCTGTACAGCGCGCAGAACAGCCCTTTCTTGAGGATCACCTCCCACACCCCAGCCATCACCGTCCGCGTCGATTCTTCCTCCACCAGTTGCGCATAGTAGATCTCGCTGGTGGCATCATCCAGGATGACGATCAGATCGTGCCACCGCTCGTCTCCAAACCATTGGTGCTTGCTGCCGTCGATGTGCAACAACATGCCCGTCATCGGTCGCCGCTCTCTGCGCCGCCGATGCTTGCCCCGTTTCCTGTGTCGTGCCACCAAACCCGCTCCTTGCAGCGCTTTCTGCACCCACGTGTAGCTCAGCTCTATGCCGTGCTCCTCGCGCAGCTTCTCATGGAAGTGCCGCATGTTCAGATCGAAATAGATTTCCCGAAACAACCGTAAAACCTCTTCCACCGTGGCCAACGGCACGCGCTTCTCGCTCGGTCTGCTCTTCCGCCGATCGGCCAGCCCGGAATACCCGTCCGCGTCCAATCGTTCCCGCCAGCGCCTCATCGTCCGATCCGTCACGCCGATGATTTCGGCCGCCTCCCACCATGTGATCTTTTTCGCCATGGCCTTCAACAGCACGTCTTGTAGTTTCATCATCCGCTCCACTTCTGCGACGGGATTTCGCTTGGGGGTTTCCAACCCTCCAGCCTCTCCCCCGCTTTTTCAAAGCGGACAGATCATGTGTGAATTGGACCGGACAGATCACATACTACCGACA
>JBOGMI010001105.1:0-2766 GCA_050746645.1 Bryobacteraceae bacterium
TGCGCACGGCGAGGCTGCCGGTTGCCGACGTTGTGTCCAGCGCCAGAACGATCACTGAGCCAGTCCGTAGATGCGATCCAGTTCGTAGCCTTTGCCGTTTGCGTTAATGGCCAGCAGGCGAACTTCCAACAATGCGCCAGGCTTGCGGAGTTCTTTGGGAACCGTGAACGTTCCGGACGAACCGACGCCCAGCACACGAGCCGGCGCCTCGCTCCCGGGCACCTTTCCCCACCAGACATATTGCATGGCTCGGGTGGAGCGCCGGGGATGAAGGATTTTCGCTTCGAAATGAACCGGGGAGGCGGCATCGATTTGTTTGCCCGAAGGGCTGGCGATCCGGTAGGGAATCTTATCCGCGTCGGTTTCGATCACCTGAACCGTGGGATCGCGCGATTCGAAGTAGTAGTGTTGCAGCATGTCGCGCATCTTGCCGTTGCGCGGGAGATTCAGAATCCAATCGTGCGCGCCGTCCGGAGTCTGGCGGCTGAACACCGTGCCCTTGAAATCCTTCAGCGGAATCTCTTCGCCGCTGATGGGATTGGCCCAAACCGGATTGTATTTGTGCTTCGGAGTGGTGATTTCGACAATGCCCGGCTTATCGGCATAGGCAAGGTACTCGATTTGATCCAGGCCGAGAGCGCGCGCGCCATCGACGTAGAAATAAGGATCGAGTTCCCAATAGCGCGTGCCGGAGAGAACTTTGACCCAGGTGCGCACGGCGAGCATGTCGGCGCTGTTTTCTGTGGCTGCGTAGGGGACCTGCGGAGATTCGCCGTTCATCGTGCTGTCCCAGAGCGCGTGGCGGAAGGCATCGGGCGCGGTGGCGTGAATCACGTGGATTTCGGGCATATGGATGAACTGGCGCTCCACGGCGCCCAATTCCGGGTTTGGACAGGCTTCGATGGCGTAATTCATCCATCCGTCGTGGATCAAAGAAGACGACGTCATGCGCGCATCGGTAGAGCGGGGATGGTCGAAGCCGCCATAGTTTTTCAACAGCGAACCGATGTCCTTCAGCATTGCGCGCGAGCCGGGCGTGTCTTCGAAATGCTCAATGCCCTGCCAGGCGACGTTCAGGCCGCCATAGCGCGCGATCAGGTAGTGCACGAGCCAATCGCGCCGATCTTTGTCGCGAAATGCGCCGGAGCGGAGAAAGCTTTGGTCCGCTAAAACCAGGTCGAGCGTGAATCCTTTGACAGCGGCCGCGAGGACGCGGTCGTCAAGCGCCGCGAAATAGGGGAGATTTGGCTCTCCGTCGGCGGTAAGCGGCTTTTGCGCCGCGCTCAGCGTGAGCAAAACGCCGCGAATGTGAGTAAAGCCGTCGTGTTTGCGTGCGTCTAGCCAGGTGTCGAACGCACTGGGGCTGAGACCGAGGAAGTTCACTTCCGCGGAAATCCACAGATGCGGCTGTTTGTTGGTGCTGCGCCAATGACGCAGATTCGCAACTCTGACGAATCCGGCGGCGCTGCCCGGCGAGACCTGGAAGGTCGATTCGTGGCCGTTGAAGCGTTTGATAGCGCTGCTAACCGCGTATGTCCAGGCGCCGGCTTCGAGAGGCGTAAAGCGCACGCGGACTTCATGGCCGCCGTTCCAAAAGCCGTGCATCAGGTAGGTGACATGCTGCGGGGAACGGAAGGCCACCGAGACGATATCGGCGCGATAGAGAGGCGTCCCAGACGGCAGCTCGCCGGCATGCCAATCGAAGGTCATCTGGCAGGGGGAGAATTCGACCGCGCCCGAGGTGCAAGCGGGCAGAGAAGCGGCGCAGGCAAACGGCGCTGAAAAGGCGAACAGGCCCGCAAAAAACAGGCCCAAGCGACGCATATATTTCAAGAATAGCCTTTGTTGCTTGGGGTTATCGGCCTGCAACGGCCGCGCGGCTGGATTCGGGTTGCCCGGCACCCACGATTTCGATGCGGCCTTTGAAGTAGGCGCCTTCTTCGATCACAATGCCCGGCGTTTTGAGATCGCCGATTAGATTCCCGCCTTTGCGAATGGTGATCTTTTTAGAGGCGCGCAGGTCCCCGCGGACGCTCCCCAGCACTTCGATTTCGCGCGCCACCACATCGGCGGCCATTTTGCCGGTACGGCCCACGGTCAAACGGCAATCGGGAAGATCGATCTTTCCGGTGACTTCTCCGTCGATGTGCAAGCTCTCGCGGCTGAAGATCTGGCCCTGAATGACCATGGCTTTTCCGATCACGGCCAGCGTTGCGACTGTGACTGCGCTACTCGAAATCGGCTCCTGCGGCTCGCCGGCGCCGTGCGTCCGATTGGAAAGGGGGGTTTTGCGTTCCGTCCACATAACAGCAGATAACTCTGACGTTCTTGTTATCGCACGAGTTTATCGCAAGCGCCAGTCGAAAGGCTTGATAACCAAAGATCGCATAATATTTGCAATGGCATCACGCAGCTTCCTGAAAATGCTCAAACTGCTCGCGCTGCATACGGCACAGGTATCCAAGATCTCGCGCCTGGTCCTGAACAGCGAGTGGCGGCGGAAGCGATTGCTGATCCTTTGTTATCACGCGGCCACGACAGGCGACGAGCATCGGTGTTTCCCCGGGTTTTACATGCCCGTTGAGATGTTTCGCCAGCGGCTGGAATTTCTCCGCCAATGGAAGGTTCGCGTTTTGCCCCTGGCCGAGGCGCTCGAACGTCTGTACGCAGGCACGCTTCCGCGCCGCAGCGCGGTCATCACGCTGGACGATGCCTTCTACGCCGCGTACAAATACTGCCGGCCGCTGCTGAAAGAGTACGGATTCC
>JBOGMI010001106.1:0-2204 GCA_050746645.1 Bryobacteraceae bacterium
TGGCTCAGGTGATAGGTAGGAAGAAACGGCGCGATTTGGTGAATTGTTTTCGGCAGAAACTGAAGCGGCATCCATAAACCGGAGCAGAACGCCATTGGCAAAAAGATCATGTTGATAAACGAGGCGGCGGAACTGGCAGGCACAAGGTAACCCAAGACCAAGCCAAGCGCGCCGAACGGGATCGCACCTGCGATCAGGATTGCGGAGAGATGCAGAGCTTCGAGAGCCGAAAGCTGCGCGTGCCCAAAACCCAAGCCGAGCGCAAGCATCAGAATGATAAGCCCGATGCTGAAGACGATGCAAGCCGCCAGCTTGGCCACGAAGTAGGCCGGAGGCGGCATCGGGCTGGCCTGCTTCAGCTCCAGCCATCCCATGCCGCGTTCGACCGCAAGACTTACGCCGAAGCCGAACAGACACACACCCGCCACACCGAACACGCCGTAAGTTGCGAGCAGATAGGTCGACATGTGCCAGCTCTGATTCATCACAATACCGAAAAGAATATAGAACAGTAAAGGGAAACCAAGCGTCGAAACGGCAAATGCCTTGACGCGCAGCTTTTTCAGGAACTCGTATTTGGCTTCTTTGAAATAGATGACGCCGGTCATTGCAAGTCTCCTTCTTCTCCGGTCAGCGCAAGAAAAGCATCTTCGAGCGTTGTATTCCGTTTGATTTCGGCGGGCGTGCCATTCGCAATGACACGCCCCTGGTGAATCACAACGATGCGATCGGCCAGCGCATCGGCTTCTTCCAGATAGTGCGTAGTCAAAAGAATGCTCTTTCCTCGCGCGAGCAAGGCGCGCATTTGTCTCCAAAGGCCGCGCCGCGCCTGCACATCGAGACCGGCTGTGGGTTCATCCAGAAACAGGAGATCCGGATCTCCGCAAATCGCCAGCGCAAATAGAGCACGCTGCTTCTGTCCTCCCGAAAGCTGCCCAAACAGTCGATTTCCGATGCCTTGCAAGCCTGCTCCAGCGGAAACCTCCGCCATCGGCAGCGGATGCGGATAATACGACGAAAACAGGTCGATGTATTCACGCACTCGCAGCGTTTCCGGGACTCGGCCCACCTGCAGCATGGCCCCGGTGCGCCGTCGGTTTCGCGGCTCGCGCGGATCGCACCCAAAGACCCGAACTTCGCCTTCGTCGGGCTTCAGTAATCCAAGCATCAGCTTTACGGCGGTCGTTTTGCCGGCGCCATTGGGACCGAGAAGCGCGACCAGTTCGCCGCGGCCAAGGCATAGGTCGACGTCATCGAGGGCACGATGGGACCCGTACCGTTTCGTTACACCATGAAGCGCCGCTGCTTCCGCTATCGCAACAGAGGTCATTTTGTCTCCTGCATCTATCGTGCTGCGCTTACGCGAACGGCGCCAGTGAGGAGAATCAGGAAAATAAAATGACAACTGTCACTGCAATACTCAAGATTTTCGTTTCAGCTCTTGAACCCGCTCCAGTGCCTGTTCGATTCTTTGTCCGCCTTTGAGCACGGGAGCAAATAAATCGCCTTTTCGCTCGAAACGCTGGATCGCATTGTCGATGCGGAAATCGGCGGGACGCAGTCCGTGCTTCACTTCTTTCCAGTCGAGCGGCGTCGCCACCGGCGCTCCCTTGTAAGCGCGAACGACATAGGGCGCAGCGATCGTTTTTCCTTTGCCGATCTGCACATAGTCGAAATACACCCGGCCCTTTTTGCGTTTCTCGACCGACCTGGGCGTCGTGAAGAGATTCGGTTCGCGCGCGGCGGCCAAGTGCGAGAGAATCTCGGCCAGCCCGCGCGCCTGATCGTAGGTGTAAACCGGATCGAGCGGCACATAGACGTGCATGCCGTCGCCGCCGGTCGTTTTCGGATAGCCGTGCAAGCCGATAGATTCCAGCAGCTCGCGCACGATCAGCGCCGCATCCACGATCAAATCGAACGAGGCATCCACCGGATCCAGGTCGAGCAGCATCCAGTCCGGATGGTCGAGATTCCCCGCCCTGCTCATCCAAGGGTTATGGTCAATGCAGCCGAGGTTTACGAGATATAAAAGCGTCGCGCGGTCGTTCGCCAGCGGGTAATGGTTCCGCTTCGGCGGATCCCCTTCCTTGATAACTTCGCAGCGCACCCATTCGGGGAAATGCGTGGCGTTCTTCTGGAAGAAGAATTCCTGCTCGATCCCATTCGGATAGCGCTTCATCGATAGCGGCCGGTCTTTCAAATGC
>JBOGMI010001107.1:0-5826 GCA_050746645.1 Bryobacteraceae bacterium
CTCCGAAACCACCGTGCGGTCGCAGATTTCCACCGGCCGGGTGAAGATACGGAATTTCATGATGAAGAAGCTGCGGAGGAGAGCATGAAGCAACACGTGCCGGAAGAACGGCTGGCTCTCTACGTCACCGGCGACCTCGAAGCCTCCGGTATTCGGGAACATTTGCAGACTTGCGAGCGCTGCCGCAACATTGCGGCGGAGCTGGAGCAAACGTGTTCCCTGCTCGCGAGCGTTGCGGACGAACCCGCGGCGGAGAATCTCGCCGAAGTGCGCCGGCTGGTGCTGGGCCGGCTACGGCGGCCGCGGCGTGCCGTATGGACGTGGAGCGCCGCCGCCGCGCTGGCGGCCGGGGTTGCACTCGCCTGCTTCCTTGAATATCCCGCCGAACCGCCATTACCCGCCGCACCGCAAATCGCGGCCGTTCCGGCGGCGCCACAGGAAATCGCGGCTCAAGAGCCGCCTGAAAGGCGGCCGCAGCCCAGAAGGGCTGACCCCACCGCAGTGGCGCCGGGGATTCGATCTGTTGCTCTGGTCAGTCAGCCGGATGGACCGCCTTTAATTAAGATCGCGACCACCGATCCGCACGTGCTGATCCTGCTCGCTTCCGACGAAAGGACCAAAACCGAATGAAAAAAATTGCTCTGCTTCTGATTGCGCTCTGCCCGATCGCTGCGTTTTCGCAAAAGACGGATTCTGCTCCCGCAACACTTGTCCGGCTTCATTACGTGAAGCCGAGAGACATCGCAGGTTTGCTGAACGGGTTGGTCGTTGTCAAAGCCAACAATGCTTTAAAAGCAGTGGTCCTTCGCGGAGATCCCCAAGCAGTGGCCAAAGCGAAGGAAATCATTCAGAAGCTCGATGTTCCGCAGGCGAAAACTTCGGAGCGCAATATTGTGCTAACTATGTATGTGATTGGCGCCACAAATAAGCCAGCTCCGGCGGCGGCGAAGATGCCGGAGAGCCTGCAGCCGGTGGTGCGGCAGCTTAAAGCCATTTTTCCGTATTCGAGTTACTCGCTTCTCGATTCCATGCTGCTGCGGTCGCGGGAGGGCACCGATATCTCGACGACAAGCACGCTCAAGTTCTTTCCTTCCCAGCCTCCAAGCGCCGGCGAGATGCAAAGCATCTGTAACATCTCCTACCATCTTTCGCCGCAACACGGAGCTGAGACTTCAAATGCGGTCCGCCTTTCCGAATTCCGGTTCGACGCGAGAATACCATTCGTCTTCGGCAGCACGGCTGCCGGCGCAACTACCCAGTTCCAGCAGGTCAGGGTTGGCTTTAAGACTACGCTCGACCTACCTGAAGGCAAAAAGGCCGTCGTCGGCAAGACCGACATCGATAAGGGCGATGCGGCCCTATTTGTGGTGCTGAGCGCGAAGGTCGAATAGCCGCGCCGCTTCACCATCGAACCCTAATATCAGAGTATTCGGCGAAAACCGGGTCCGCCGTCACAAGCGGCAGCTTCTCTGCAATTGCCTGCGCGGCGATCAGCCGGTCAAATGGGTCCTTATGCTTTGCTGCCGCGGCGGACCCGTTCAAGGCTCCGAGAGCCCGCACGTGTCGCAGCGAAATCGGAAGCGGGAAAACTCCCAGATCCTGGATGTTTGCGTCTACCAGACTGGCATCCGCATTCAACTTGCCCTTGCGGTGCTTGAGTTCCATTTCCCATACGCTGGCCACGCTCAGATGCAACGCCATATCAGGATTCGTGAGCCAGCTCCGAACGGCCTTCGAAAGACGCTCCGGTTCAAAGATCGCCCACAAGAAGGTATGCGTATCGAGGAGCAATGCCTCAGTAGTCCCCACGATAAAACGCTTCCGCCTCCTCATCGGTCATCGGCTTCCACCAGTTCGGATCGATCTCCCGAATCAGCCCGCGCGCCTTGCCGAGTTCTCGCTTCGCTGGCGGCAGAGCGGTCAGCCGCACAACAGCACGGCCGTGGCGGCTAATGACCACCTCTTCCCCTTTTTCGGCGCGTTTGACTAGCTCGGAGAGCTTGTTCCTCGCCTCGAATATGCTCACTTCCACATCACGATTATAGCCAACTTTTCTGGCCAGACACACGGCGATCACATCGCGCCGCGCATGCGGCGCACCCAGCGCAGATATTGCCACAACGAGCGGCGCTCGGTCCAAATAAAGCGGAAAAACAAGCGCGCGCCGATGGAGTCGGCCGGAATACCGGAATAGGTTTCAATACGCCAGCGCAGGTAGGGTGAGCGCCACGGCCGCAGGCGATAGCCGCGCGTGGCGATCCAAAGAAAGCGCAGCATCAGGGCTGGCGGGTCCGGTTCTCCGCCGTCTGCCGGTTGTTTTTCAGGATCTCCGGAGTCGCATAATAGCCGGCGCGGGTACGCACGTGCGGATGGCCCTTGGCATCCACCACCACCTTGATCTGGCGGTAGCTGCCATCCAGCTTCTGGATATCCGGGCTGTAGGCGATGGTGTATTGATTGCGGATGTCGTGCGCGATCTTCACCGCAAGCACCTTCACCTGGTTGACGCTCTTGGGATAGAAAGCCAGGCCGCCGGTAGCGCGGGTCAGCTCATTCAGCGCGCGCCGGGCCTTGTGCGCCTCGTGTTTCTCCTCGTCGCCAAACAGCCCGATCGCGTAAACCAGGGTGTCGTACTGGTTCGCTTTCTCCACCAGCCGCTCCAGCGTGATCGTGCTCGCGTTATCGTTGCCATCGGTAATCACCAAAAGCACGCGCTTGTTCTGCTTGGCTTTCTCACGCATGTAATCGAGCGACATGCTGATGGCATCGCGCATGGCGGTGCCGCCGCGGGCGTCGATGCGCGCCAGGCCCTGTCTCATTCTGGGGATGCTGTTGGTGAAGGGGACGTCGAGATAGGCGTCGTCGTTGAAGTTGACGACAAAGACTTCGTCGTCGCGATTGGATTGGCGTACCATGGCGAGCGCGGCGGCTTCCACGCGCGACCGCTTGCTCTCCATGCTTCCGCTGTCGTCGATGATCAGGCCGAGCGAGACGGGAGCGTCCTCGTGCAGGAAGAGCTTGATCTTCTGCAGCTTGCCGTTCTCGTAAACCTGAAACTGCTTTTTGGTCAGATTCGAGACAAATCTGCCTTTGTGGTCGGTGACCGTCGCGTGCAACACCACCAGCCGTGTGTTCGCCTTGAACAATTGCGCCGAAAGGCAGCCTGCAAACAGGGCGCCCGCAACGATGGCAGCCGTGATTTTTCCGATAGCGAAACCATGGGCCGGCGCGTTATTCGGATGGCGCATAGTATCCAAGCCGATAATACGCCCTCAGCGGAGGCAGGCCGCGCGGCGGGTCCAGCTTCACCTTCACCCGCCGGTATTTCCCGTCCCGGCTTTGATTGCTCGGCGTATACCCGAGGACGTATTCATTGCGGAGCTCGGTTCCGATTTTGGCCGCTATGTCGGGCAGCTCAGCGATATTGGTCACCGGATACATGCGGCCCCCGGTCTGTCTGGCGAGCTGGCTCAAAAGGCTCGGCCCTTCGGCTTCCTCCGGCGTGCGGTCGCGATCCGATGAAGGCTCGAAAACCCCGATAGCGAAAATCTGTACGTCGGCCTCTCGCACCGCATCCTTGATCTCGGTCTCGGTATAGCGGCTGTTGTTGTCGCCTCCGTCGGAGATAATCAGGATCGCTTTTCTGGCGTTGTGGGCATACTTCATCTGGTGCATGGCGAGGTAAACGGCGTCAAGCAGCGCCGTACGCCCTCTCGATTGAGAAAATGTAAGCGCGCTTTGAATTTTGGCCGTATCGGTGGTGAAGGGTACCGCCAGCACCGGCCGGTTATTGAACTCGATCAGAAAGTATTCGTCGTCGGGATTCGAAGTCTTGAAAAACTGAGCGGCCGCCAAGCGCGATTTCGCCAATTTCTCGCCCATGCTGCCGCTGTCGTCGAACACAAGCCCGATCGAAATGGGCGCATCCTCGCTCGAAAACGAGACGATCTGCTGCTGAACTTTATCTTCATACAAGCGGAAATACTGTTTTCCCAGGCCCGTCACAAAGCGGTTCAGCGGATCGGTCACGGTGACGTTGATCAGAACGAGTTCCTTGTTGATGCGGATGTCATAGGCCCGATGAGATGATTTGGCGGAAGCGGAAGCTTTGGACGAGCCGGAAAGGGACTCACCCGAAGCGACGCCGCCCGGACTGGGCGCTTGCTGCGCCAGACACAAGACCGCGCACGCCAGAGCTACGGCGAGTGCGACAACCCCCTTCTGCAATCTCCGGCCTCCGATCATGCGAGAAGACATCCGCATACAGGGAGCTGCGTTCTGAGTCGATCATAGCACCGGCGTCGATGGCAGCCCCGAGGATTCTCAATGCCACGCATTAGATAATTCGTCTATAGGCCAGGAGACGGTGAAAGTGGCCTCAGTGGCGAGTCAGAATTGGGTATCCCAGTGGATATGCGTTGCGAATCGCCCATGGGGGCGAGGTAGAGGCCAACTATGATCAGTTCGAGGGCAACAAACGAAACATAGCGGCGCAATTCAGCTCCGTGGAACCGGCAAACACCCGCTATCAGTACCCGGGCGATATGTGCGCGGTGGGACCGGTGGGTATCACATCTGGATTCCCATACCGCCCGTGGTCGCAAGCGAGATAGCCGTCTTTTGCAATTCGTAACGCGTCAGGTCGTGGTACGGATGGAGCGCGACGACCAGGGCTACTCTCACCGTAAATGCGAGACCGAACAGGAGAACGGCTTGCCGCCGAATATTCATCTCAAACTGAGAGAGAATTCCAGCGGCTTTCTCTCACCTCTGGATGCGCGCTGAGCCGCCCTCCGCGAAAGCGCGGACCTGGGCGAGGGTCGCCATGGTGGTGTCGCCGGGAAAGGTGGTGAGCAAGGCGCCGTGGGCCCAGCCGAGCTTGACCGCTTCTTCGGGCGGCTCGCCGGTGAGCAAACCGTAAATCAGCCCGGCGGCGAAACCGTCGCCGCCGCCGACGCGGTCGTACACATCCAATTCCGCGGTCGGGGCCACGTGCGATTCGCCGTTGATCCAGGCGACGGCGCTCCAGCTATGACGGTTGGTGGAATGCACCTCGCGCAGGGTGGTCGCAATGACTTTCACGTTCGGATGTTTCGCGCGCACCTTACCGATCATGTCGAAAAATGCGCTGGGGTCGAGCTTGGATTTTTTGGCGACCTCGGGGCCGGCAACGCCGGTTCCTTTTTGCAGGTCTTCCTCGTTGCCCAGCAGCACGTCGACGTTCTTGATAATGCGCTCGATCACCTCGAGCGCGCGCTTGGGACCGCCGACCAGGCTCCAGAGCTTTTCGCGGTAGTTCAGATCGAAGGAAACCACCGCACCGGACGCTTTCGCCGCCTGCATGCCTTCAATGATGACTTCCGCCGAAGTCGGCGAGAGCGCGGCAAAAATGCCGCCGCTATGGAACCAGCGCACGCCGCCTTCGAAGATCGCGCGCCAGTTGAAATCGCCGGGCTTCAACTGCCCGGCAGCTTCGTTCGCGCGATTATAGAAGACCACCGGCGCGCGCACGCCCTGCCCGCGGTCGCTATAGACCGCCGCGATGTTCGGGCCGTTCACGCCGTTGTGCTTGAAATGCTTGTAGAACGGCCGCACGCCCATGGCGCGCAGGCGTTCGTGTACTAGATCGCCGATGGGATACTCGACCATCGCCGTTGCGATGCCGGTTTTCATGCCGAAACAATCGGATAGATTCGCCGCCACGTTGAACTCGCCGCCGCTGACATGGATCAGGCATTGGGTCGCCTTGCGGAACGGAATAATTCCCGGATCGAGCCGATGCACCAGCCCGCCGATAGAAACGAAATCAAGAGCGCCTTCTTGGCG
>JBOGMI010001108.1:0-1413 GCA_050746645.1 Bryobacteraceae bacterium
CGGGATCATCGAGCTGGAACGGCGGGCCGGCCAATAACGGCTGCGTCGCCCATAAGATAGCCGCGAGTGCGGCCAGATGGCCAAAAATGTTTTGTGCGCGCACGATACTATTTTGAGGATCGCCGATCCGTCAACTCCGAAACCACAACTCGATCCACGGCCCGATGAGCGCGCCCTCTCGGCTCCGCGGCATGGAATGTTCAAGCAGGTGCATTTCGCGCCCGATGGCTCGCCGCATCGTAGTCGTCGTCCGAATAGGCTTCGCTTGGCGGGTTCTCGTACTCGTTGCGGACGAGCAGCGTGCATCCGGCGCACAGAAGAACATCCGCCCGGCCTTGGTGAAAAAACCGGGTAAGGTCTTTGAGCGCGCCATCCGCTCGTTCACAAAGCGCTCGCGCCAACGGCATTCTTCGGCTACGCGGCGCGCCCCCACCAGCAGTGAAAACTCCGTTGACCCGCAGACTGGGCAGGCAGGCATCGACCGTTAGACGCTCCGCCGGGCTGCTGGCCGCTACAGCAAGTCTTCCCGTTTGCGCGCCTCAAGCGCTCTCACGATGCGGTTGACATCCTGCGCCTTTTCCCGGCTCGCGACCAGCAGCGCATCCCGCGTCTCCACGACAATCAGGTTTTCGACACCCAGGAGAGCCACGGTCTTATCCGCGTCGATATAATTTCCGCGGCTCGATTCCGCGATCACATCGCCGCGCGCCGCATTCTCGTTTGCGTCCTTTTCCGCCAGCTTATAGACCGCTTCCCAACTGCCCACGTCGTTCCAGCCGATGTCGTCGAGCGCAAACCCCGAAACCTGCTCCGCCTTCTCCAATACTGCGTAATCGACCGAGATGTCTTCGCAGCGGGGATACGATTCGGCCAAAGCGGCGGAGAAATTTCTGGTCCGAAACAGCGGCAGCCCGGCCAGCAGCGTCAAGGTCTTCGGCTGATGGCGGCGCATCAATTCGAGGATGGCCGAGGTGCGCCAGAAGAACATGCCGGCGTTCCAGTAGAAGTTGCCGCGCTCGACGAATTTCTTGGCCGTCTTCGGGTCAGGCTTTTCCCGGAAGCTTGAGACCCGCAGTGTCTCCAATTTGCCTCCCAGAACGCCTTTGGGAAATTCGATGTAGCCGTAGCCGGTCTCCGGCCAGCGCGGCCGGATGCCCAGCACGACCACGCCGCCCGATTCCGCCGCACGAAACGCGGCTTTCACAAAGGTGCGGAAGCGCGCTTCTTTCTGAATCAAATGATCCGCCGGGAAAACACCCATCACGGCTTCGGCATCTATGCCGTTAATAATGTGCGCCGCTAGCGCAATGCAAGGCGCGGTGTTGCGCTGGGCAGGTTCGGCGATAATCTGCTGCCGCGGCACCTCGGGAAGCTGTTTGCGAATTTCCGCTTGCAGCAATTGGTTCGTGATCA
>JBOGMI010001109.1:0-5054 GCA_050746645.1 Bryobacteraceae bacterium
GCACATGGTCCGAAGTGTTCGGCTCAAATGCGGACGAGATGTTCATGGCCTGGCATTATGGCCTCTACGTCAATCAGGTTGCCGCGGCGGGCAAAGCCCAGTACCCGGTTCCCATGTACGCCAACACGTGGCTGCACGGGCCGAATGTAGCGCCGGGAAAATTTCCAAGCGGCGGCGCACAGCCCGAGACGATCGACGTCTGGCGAGCGGCCGGAAACGCCATCGACCTCTATGCGCCCGACATCTACGCCCGGAATTTCGAAGATTGGTGCGATTGGTATAACCAGGAGGGCAATCCGCTGTTTATGGCCGAAACGTCTGGCGGAGCCCGCGGCCAGGCGAATGTTTTCTACGCCGTCGGCAAAGACAATGCCATCAGCTTTTCCCCCTTCGGCATCGATTCCTGGCGTGACAAAGACAACTTATTAGGAAAGAGCTACAGCGTCTTGATGCAGCTCGCGCCGCTCATTCTCCAGCACCAGGGAGACGGCACCATGACGGGCTTTGTGCTCAATACGGATCACCCGTCGGTGACGGCCACCATGAAAGGCTATAAGTTGGACATCAGCATGGACCGCATCTTCGGCGGCAAGGCGAAACATGGTTACGGTCTGGTGATTGCAATTGGCCCGAATGAGTTTGTCGGCGCGGGCAGCGGTTTCCGCGTGAAGTTCTCGCCCGCTTCCGCAGGGCCGCCTAACGCCGGCATCGGCTATATCGAAGAGGGCAGCTACGCCGGCGGCGCCTGGGTTCCCGGCCGCCGCCTCAACGGAGACGAGAGCGACCAAGGCCAATACTGGCGCTTCTCCAGCTACGGCACCGAAATTGAGCGCGCTGTCGCCTACCGCTACCGGTAAGCTGATCGTCAGAAAGGTTGAAAGCTCACGCCACGGTGTTTTCTAACGTCCCGATCTGGCCGATGCTAATCCGAATCGTATCGCCCGATTGCAGCGTAAAGCTGTCGGGCGGCACGATCCCCGTTCCCGTCAGGAGAAAACAGCCGTTGGGAAACGTATTTTCGCGAAAGAGATATTCAGCGAGCGACGCGGGCTCTCGTTTCATCTGGTCCAGCGTAGTGGCATCGGAGAACGCGGTGGCGCCAGCGCGCTCGATTTCCAATTCGATGCGCGTGTCCCCGGGCAGTGGGTTGCTCGATACAAAAATGCACGGCCCGAGCGCGCAAGAGCCGTCGTAGACTTTCGCTTGCGGCAAATACAACGGGTTTTCGCCTTCGATATCGCGCGAGCTCATATCATTGCCAATCGTGTAGCCGGTAATCGCTCCCGAAGGTGCGAGCAAAAGCGCCAGCTCCGGTTCGGGTACGCTCCAGGTGGAATCCTTGCGAATGCGCACGTTGCCGCCGGGGCCAACGGCACGGTAAGCCATGGCCTTGAAAAAGAGTTCCGGACGCTCGGCGCTATAAACGCGATCGTAAAAAGACCCGCCGCCTGCGCTCTGCGATTCCTCCATGCGCGCGGTGCGGCTGCGGTAGTAAGTGCAGCCGGCGGCCCATACTTCCTGAGCGGCGATGGGCGCCAGCAGCGAGCTGCGCTCCGGAGCGGAAGCTGGTTGGGAATCCTCCAAGTGCGATCCGAGATAGACGCGGAGGTCTTCCCGCGTGGTGAGCGCGTGCCAATCCCCATCGTCCAGCCGGCGCCACAAGCCATCGCTTTCGACAAAACAACCACTACGGGTACGGTAAAGTCTCATATATTCTAGGAGGTCCGCGTGCGCGCAATCTCCGGCGCGCCTTCCATCGGATGCGCCAGCGGGCGCTCCGGTTCGAGATAATAGCGGGTCAGGTCGTCCTTCAAAAGCTGCAGCGCGTCGGCGGGCGAATCGGCAAAGCGGAAAAGGTTCAGATCGGATTCGGAAATGACGCCGTGCTTGACCAGCGCGGAAAAATTCAACACTTCCTGCCAAAATTCCGAACCGTAGAGAACAATCAGGATTTTGCTCTCCAGCTTGCGTGTTTGCGCCAGGGTGAGAATTTCCATCAGTTCATCGAGAGTGCCGAATCCGCCGGGAAACACGACCAGGGCTTTGGCCAGATATGCGAACCAGAACTTGCGCATGAAAAAGTAATGAAATTCGAAGCAGAGTTCGGGCGTAATGTATTCGTTCGGCCGCTGCTCGAAGGGAAGGCCGATATTCAAGCCAATGGTCTTGCCGCCGGCATCGCTCGCGCCGCGATTGGCGGCTTCCATGATGCCGGGACCGCCGCCGGAGCAAACCACAAAACGGCGCCGCGCCTCACCGCAGGGTTCCGGGGCCGAGAGCGCAGCCGACCACTCGGTCAGCGTGCGCGCCAGCTCGCGCGCTTCCTGGTAATAGCGGCTCAGCGGGCCTTCTTGCCGAATGCGCGCCGAGCCGAAGAACACTATGGTGTCCTGAATCTTCTCTTCTTGCAAATGGGCCAGCGGCCACAGGTATTCCGAAAGAATTCGCAATGGCCGCGAATCCGGGCTTTGCAAAAAGGCTTCTTCGCGATAGGCAACTGGCCGGCGCGCCGGCTCCTCGTCATCGTTCAGGTGATTGTTCGGGAGCAAACCTCGATTTTCGCATTGCCGGTGGGACGGCCGTTGCGGCGTATGTGGAACGAGACGAGCCGGTGCGTCTTGGCCTTATAACGTCTTCAAGAAAGCGATCAAATCCCGTTTGTCCTCAGGCGACAACTTCAATCCGAACGGGTGGCCTTGAATGGGGCCAGGGCCGGTGTGAAACCCCTTCGGCACGTAATCGGGTTTCAGCCGCGCGGGGTCGAGCCATTCTTCGAGCGTCGCCGCTTTCCCTTCATGGCCGAATGCGTTCCTGTACCAGACGCCTCGCAGAGAGGGAACTTTGTAGAATCCGGTGCCCCTGCGCGTTTTGAGCGCCAGATAGGGAGCGGTTCCGACGCAGACATCGAGGATGTTATCGGTCTTGCGAAGGTCGTCGGGAATTTTGAAGCCTGGCGCGGGAGTGAGCTTATTGCTCGTGTAAAACGGAGGAGTATGGCATCCGATGCATCCCTGTTGTTTGAAGATTTCCTGCCCTCTGCGGGCGTGTGCATCGAACTTGTTCGGGTTCGGCGGCGGTTTTAACGATTCGATATATAACGCAAGCGCATATAGCTGCGCATCGCTGTAGCGCGTTCCCGCCTCGGCGCTGAAGCTTGTTACTCCCGAAGTAGGCTGAAAGTCGCCAAAATGAGCCACTGTGTCCAAGCCTTCGTTGAGGATGGCGTATCGCATCAAATCTCCGATGGACCGGTTGCGCACCAGGCCGGTGGCGTCCAAATACTTGCGGTGTTGCACGCCGATGAGAGATGGGATATGAACGGGGTGTGCAAAGCTTGTACCCTGCCGCGCAAAAACTCCGGGCTGGCGTGCCGCGATGTCCCGCAAAAATTCGTCGAAGGTATAGAACAGTTCGAATTGCTGCCGGTTCACGGCCCATGGCGCTCCGTAGTCAATCCATAAATGGTTCACGATCTGGCGAAACCGTTCCGGGGTGATCTTCCTAAGGCGGGCGAGCTGCGCCGCGGTCGGGGGCCTGTTGTTGGAGCCTTGCGCTCCCTCCACGAAAGAGCCGTCCGGCATGATGCGCGTGTGGCATGCGGCGCAGGAATTGGACCCTTCCTCGATCACGCCCTTTTTGCGTATGTAATAGCGGAACCCGACCACGAAATAAGGGAGCTTTCCATCCTTTGCGACCGGATATGAGGTTTCGTTCTCCGCAGGCTGTGGGCGCGCCGGAAAGAACGATGTGTCCGATTCGAAAACGAGCTTGCCGGCCGCGATCCAGTCTGCCTTGGTGTGAAGCTTAGAGGGATCGAAAATGATCTCCGGCTCTCTAGTCTTGAGCCATTCAAAGTAACCCTTCGGCTCGCGGCCTTTGGCGTAAGCCGGATAGGAGCGATAAATCGGGCGCACTTTCAGCTTGTAGTATTCCGCCGCGGTCATATAGCGCGGCGACCACTCGGGCTGCGCCAGCGGCAGTTCAAGCCCTTCGACGGCTTTATCGTCCCAAGCGCGCAAAATCTTGGGATGAAACTCCTGAGCGAGGGCGCTTGTCGCGAGTAAGGCGGCCAACCCGGTAAGTGCCGAACCGAGGAGGAAGCGCCTCCGAGCGCTTCGGGCTGCCGCCCTGATGCCTCGCTTACGTTCGGTGCCCGGTTTCATTTGCTGTTGACATTCTTCGACTCCACAAGCCCGATGACCCTGTAAATCTCGGTGCTGTACCGTGAGCTGACCCTTTCGAGCTGGTCGAAGGCTTCCGTCATGTCGGTGTGCGGATGCACCTTCGGCCATAATTCATTCAGTGGCAGGCCGTGCGCCATCGAATTCCAGTCCGAGAAGCTATCTACCGTCGTCGCGTTGTAGGGCTGGTTCTCACCATTCGGCATCCAAAGCCGGTACACAACCCAGTCGCCCTTATTGCCCGCCTTGGTCCAGGACTCAACGAGCGGCTTCCAGTAGGTTCTCTCGAGGTGCACCCATTGCCCTCCCTCGCCGGGCTTGATTTTGTAATGGTTCAGGCGAACGTAATACCCCTTCTGCATTCCCGTTCCGGTCCCATCCATGTTGACCCAGTACTCGACGCGCTCAAGCCGGGTCAACGAGTCCCACTTCGCGTCGACTTGCTGCAAGTTGGTATTCAGCCCTGCCTGCTTAAGCTCTGCCTCAAGTTTTTCTTTTGAAGGACCGGCGGGGAAAAAGCCGTGATACCCACGCACAAAGAGGAAATCGCACGGCGCAGACTCGCCCTCGGGAACGACGGCACGCGAAATGGCATCCCATGCGAGGTTGCCTGCATCGACGCGGACCTGGTCGATAGGCATCCATACGTTGCGAACGAAGGCCGCCGCTTCCGCATTTTTTCCGGGCGCTGCCTTGATGCAGTAACTGCGCACCGTGTTCGGTTCCTTTGCATTCTGTCCGTAACCGGCTGCCGCGAATAGAGCGGTCAACCCGGCCACGAAAAATAATGCTTTGTGAATTGGCATATTTTCCTCCTTTAGCTCTGCCCTACATCTGCTTCTTCCAAACGTTAACGATCGGCTTCTGCTCGCC
>JBOGMI010001110.1:0-1133 GCA_050746645.1 Bryobacteraceae bacterium
CGCAGGAATTCGACCCCTTCCACCCACGGGACCGGCGTGCGCGGATCGCTCTCGAAAACAATATGAAGCCGCCGGTACCGAGCTTTTAGATCGTCCAGCGAATCTGCGACGATTGCCTTCCCGCGATCGATAATCGCGACATAATCCGCGACTTGTTCGACTTCCGTCAGTTGGTGGGAGGAAAAGAAGATCGTGATGCCCTCGGAACCTGCAATCGCGACAAGTTCACGCAAAACGTCTTCGACGGCCGCGGGATCGAGGCCGTCCGTCGGCTCGTCCAAGATCAATAGATCCGCTCCGCGCGCAATCGCGAGCAACAGCATCAGTTTGGATCGCATGCCTTTCGAGAGCGCGGGGATTTTCTGTTTGGGCGGCAGATCGAACATCTTTAAATACTGGTGTTCGAGATCCATACGCCACTTCGGGAAGAACGGCCGGGTGAAACGGATCATTTGTTCCACGGTCATGTAGGGATACAACTCTTTGTCCTCGGCAACGAAGCCAATGCGGCGGCGCGCCTTGATGCCGGTAGCGGGATCGGAGACAGGCATGCCGAATAGCCTTGCGGCGCCGGCATCCGCCTTCAGTATGCCCATCAATATCTTGATGGTGGTGGTTTTCCCCGCCCCATTGCGGCCGAGGAAACCGAAAATGCTTCCCGTGGGCACTTTCAGATCCAATCCGTTCAGCGCCGGATGGCCCTTGAAGGACTTACGCAGTCCTGCCGTTTCCATTACTAAATCACTCATTGGTACTCTCCGGAACTCTGGAAGAACGAAGCATCGCCAGTTCGTTCTCGACCAGCCTTCTGATTTCGTCTTCGCCGAGCTGCAGCGACGATAGCCGCTCCAGCGCCGCTTGCACGATCCCCTCGGCCTTTCGCATGGTTTTCGTCCGCGCGACGACCGACTCGGCGACAAAGGTTCCCAAGCCGTGCTTCAGCTCGATAATGCCTTCATGTTCCAGCTCCCGGTACGCACGCGCGACGGTATTGGGATTCATGACCAGATCCTCGGCGAGTTTCCGAATCGTAGGCAACTGATCGCCCGCCCGCAGCTCGCCGACCTCGATGGAGTGCTTCAGTTGTTGCATGAGCTGCAAATACAGCGGTATCCCGGAAGACTGGTTTAAGC
>JBOGMI010001111.1:0-1011 GCA_050746645.1 Bryobacteraceae bacterium
TCACTCCCTGCGGCGCTTGCCGGCAGATCCTGTGGGAGTTCTGCGGCGGTGGCGAACTCATTCTGGCGAATCTTGCCGGACGCGAAGAGAGCGTCCCGATCGCTTCGCTTTTTCCCCGGCCGTTCGACGCATCGTTGCTGTAATGATCCAGGAACCGCAGCGATTATTGCATGCCTGCTCCACGCGTACCCGCCGGCAGCAGCGGATGCGCCTTTTTGTATGCAGTCCATTGTTGCTTTACTAGCTGAGCTTTTTTTCGTTCTCCGAGCCGCCAATAAGCCTGCATCAGCAGGTAGTACGACCGCTGCGAGGCTGGATTGATTTGGATCGCGTGGGCGAGATTCGTCACCGCTTTCTGGATCCGATTAGCTCGCAACTCCAGCTTGCCCATCTCGTAGTAGGCCGGTGCATATTGAGGACTGACCGAGATTGCCTGCTCGAAGCGCCGCCGTGCCTGTTCGATGTCGTTTTTCTCTTCCAGGGCTCTCCCCAACTGGCAGTACGTGAGCGGTTTTTGCGGGCTCAGGGAGATCGCCTTCCGATATTCCTGTATTCCTCCGGCGAGATCACCCCTCGCGGCCAGCAGATGCCCCAGCACATAATGGGCGGGATAGGACTCGGGCGCGAGGGCCACGGCCCGCTTCAGGTCGCGCTCTGCGGCCGGATACAGCTTTCCATCTGATTCGCTCTCGCCAATCGTAATCAGGAAGCCTGGAGAATTCCCGTACACATGGCGGTACTTTCCCAGCAGGGACACCACATTCATATACCGCCCCTGTAACTGCAGCACGTTAGCGGTGAACAGCAGATTCTCCTGCGACCGATGCGCTCGCCACGCCAGTTGCGCGACCTTCAGGGCGTGCGCCAGGTCATGGTTCTCGAGATACACCATCGCAATCATCCGCAACTCGCGCTGGGGCGTCTGCTGCGTCGGCCTGCACTGCGCAATCGCCCGCCGCGCCGCTGCGAGGTGGCCCCTCCGCAACTCGTCGCGTGCCAGGGAAGTTGCCA
>JBOGMI010001112.1:0-2258 GCA_050746645.1 Bryobacteraceae bacterium
TGCAGCGCGCCCTCGAATTTATTCGCGCCTATCAGAATCGCGACGGCGGCTGGGGCGAAAGCTGCGCCAGTTACGACGAAAACCGGTATGTGCGCGGCGAGAGCACGCCTTCGCAAACCGCCTGGGCGATTTTGGCGCTGCTGGCGGGCGGCGATTTGCGAAGCGAAAGCCTGTACAACGGCGTCGAATACTTAGTGCAATCCCAGCGCGGTGACGGAACCTGGCAGGAGGATTTTTGCACAGGAACCGGTTTCCCGCGGGTATTTTATTTGGTCTATACCGATTACCGCAACACGTTTCCGCTGCTTGCGCTCTCCGTTTTCCGGAAAATGCGCGACGGTGCGCGACGATCTGTAGTGCATTTTGCCGAGAGGGGTTCTTTATGAGATTTCCGTTATCGATGACGGTGGGGATGGGAGCTTACATTGCGAAAAACAAGCTCAACCCTCCGCCCGCATGGCAGAAGACAGTTACTGAAACCGACGATTCCGCGAACCCGTTCAAGATCATCATGCATACGCGGACCGGCGATCAGCCGGCGTTCGAACATCCGCTGATCAAGAAGCGCTTTCCGCTGGTGCTGATGCTGGAGCCGCTGCATGCCTGTAACTTGACCTGCACCGGCTGCGGCCGTATTCGCGAATACGAGAGCACCATCCGGGAGCGTCTCTCGGTGGAACAATGCTTGCGTGCCGTAGACGAGTGTGGCGCGCCCACAGTCTCCATCTGCGGCGGCGAACCGATGCTCTACCCCGAAATCGGCCGCCTGGTTTCCGAGATCCGAGCCCGCGGCAAGCACATCATTCTCTGTACCAACGGCATGTTCATTCGCAAGAAGTACAAGGAATTCAAGCCGGATTCAAAATTCTTCTTCAACGTGCATCTCGACGGGATGGAGAAAACCCACGATCTCTGCGTCGAGCGCGAAGGCGTTTTTAAGGAAGCTATTGAGGCTATCAAGGTCGCTAAGGCGCACGGGTTCAAGGTTTGCACGAATACCACCGTGTACAAAGAGACCGACATGAAGGAGATCGAGGAGCTGTTTCAGTTTCTGGAGACTCTTGACGTGGATGGTTTCCTGATTTCGCCCGCTTACGGATATTCGGCGGTGAACCAGCGCGAAATTTTCATGACGCGCGACGACGTGATTGAAAAATTCAGCGATATCGATCGCCTGGCGAAGCGTTACCGCATCAATAATACGCCGACTTACCTCGACTTTCTCAAGGGCGACCGCAAGCTCCCCTGCACGGCTTGGGGCAACCCGACTTACAACGTGAAAGGCTGGAAGGGTCCGTGCTACCTGATCACCGACGCGCATTACGGCACTTTTGAAGAGCTGATGACCAAGACGCAATGGAATCACTACGGCGAAGGCAACGATCCGCGCTGCGAGCATTGTATGGTGCATTGCGGTTACGAACCGTCGGCGGCGCTCGGGATCAATTCTAGACTTACCGACACTTTGAAGCTGATGATCTGGGCTTTCCGGTAGGAGATTTTATGACAATCGGCCCAAGGCTTCCTAACCAAACTGAAAGCTGCCGGCTGATAGCTGATAGCTGTCAGCTTTCGGTTATCAGCTAACTCCGTTGTCTCTGATATTTGTTACCGGTGCCAGCGGCTTTGTTGGCTGGCATGTTGCGAATCTCTTGCTGATGAGGGGAGATCGCGTGCGCGCGCTCTGCCGTCCGTCGAGCCAAATCCGCGAACTGAACGTCGAATGCGTTTCCGGCGATCTCCGCGATCCGGATTCGCTCGCTCGAGCGGTTTCCGGCTGCGATTCGGTATTCCATGTCGCCGCCGATTACCGCCTCTGGTCGAAACATCCGGATGAGTTATATCGATCGAACGTGGAGGGCACCCGCAACGTGCTCGAAGCCGCCGCCCATGCTGGAGTGCGGCGGATCGTTTACACCAGCACCGTCGGTTGTATCGGGATGCCGAAGCATGCGCTGGGAGACGAAAACACTCCGGTATCGATTGAGGACATGACCGGCGACTACAAGCGCTCGAAATGGCTGGCCGAACAAGCTGTTCTGGAAAAGGCGCGCCAGGGCCTGCCGGTCGTCATTGTGAATCCCACGGCGCCCATGGGCGACCGCGATCGGAAGCCCACGCCGACCGGGCAAATCATCGTCGATTTTATGCTCGGAAAAATGCCAGGCTTTGTCGATACCGGCCTGAACGTCGTTGACGTGCGCGATGTCGCCGCGGGGCATTTGCTGGCCGCCGAGCGCGGCCGCGAGGGCGAGCGC
>JBOGMI010001113.1:0-1378 GCA_050746645.1 Bryobacteraceae bacterium
CCGCTTTGACAAACCGCAGCAGCAGTATCAAAAGCGCCTGGTGCGCCCCGAAACGCAAGCCCGGCTTTCTCCCGAACTGCGCCGGTTGCTCGCGCTCGACGACCCGCTGAACGACGAATTGAGCGCGGGGGAAGAAAAGCCAAGCGGCTTCTTGAAGTAGCTCAGGGCGTGTTCCATCTTTTGGCTTTCTCGAAAAAGCTTGGGATGTCTTCCCGTAGAATATGGCGGAGGTGAAACTCGCCGGGAAGCGCTACACCATCCGGGTGCTCAATATAGGTCGTCTCTGCTACCGGTACATATCGGTCCAGCATTCGATTTACGGCCAAATTTCTGGTGCGCGTCTGATGTATGAGACGATCCATCGGCACCGAATCGAAGTATGCCTTAATGCGGTGCGGGTACAAAGCTGTCGATAAACCGCAGCCCCGAAGATCCGGATTGGTAATGTGCCAGTGAGAGTAATTTACGTCGGGGGCGTAGCGGTTCAGCAAAGTGTAGCCTGCAAAGTCGCCATTTACAAGGATCGCAAAGGCGAGACTGCTCTGATCTGCAGCGCCGGTCGGAATCGCCCGAAGGAAGCGTTGTCGGGTATCTTCCACCGACCCCAGGAGAGATCTGTCAATGCCGAGGAAGTCCAACAACTCATCGCCGCTGTTGTACCAGAAGCGCACAATGGCATCAACATCATCGGAGCGCAGTTCGCGCAGGAGCGCAACGCCAGCTTTCGCGTTGACCGACGCTGAAACCGGCCGATGAAGACTCTGGGCTCGCTCACTATATGTGTCCATTCTGAGAATCCTTTCGCCGCAGTTCATCCCGCTGGGTTCGGCGCATAATTGCTCATTACCGACAAATATTGCGCCCACGGGCCCACTTCCTGCTTGTAACGCTTCGCCATCACGCGACTCACTTGCAGAATGTGTGCCAGATCGTGCGCTGTCCATGTGGCAAGGAGCTGCCTAACAGTTACGGGGCCCAGTGCCGGATGTGTTCCTTTCATCTCGAAGTGCGCCGGCTGCAAATTCAGCGCACGTAGTCGCGCGAGATTTTCCCGGCGCAATGCGATGAATTCATCCAGTAAGCTCGATAGCGATTTCCCGCTGCTCTCACAGAACTGCGCTTCGCGATCGAAAGGATCAAAGGGGCGGCTCGGACCATGCTCCAGGATGATCGCCAAGCGAGGTATCCAGTTCGTCCTTTCCCCGTGGATCAAATGGCCAATTACGATGTAAGGACTCCACGTGCCCGGACCCTCAGTAGCCGCTGTCCATACTTCCGGCAAATCGCGAAGGAGGGAGTCGAGCACCGCGGGAGTGCGCGTCAGTACGGACAGGCATTCCTGCAGAAAAGGTTCGGTCATGGATTCATCATAGGTCAA
>JBOGMI010001114.1:0-1417 GCA_050746645.1 Bryobacteraceae bacterium
AGAAGTCCAACTTGAAGGTCACAGGCCTGAAAGGTTTTGACGCTTACCAACTGCTCGCCGCAAATCCATCGCACGCGCAGTTCCTGCTGGGACAGGTTCTGGCGGATGGCAGAAGAACCGTCAGCAACGCCCGCAAGCGGCTCTATGGGGATAGCCGCTTCGTTTACGGTGCGGACAAGATCATCGCAGCGGAAAAGCGGCTGATAGGCATAGAACCTGGCTCCCGAAGCTCACTCGACCAAATCATTGACGCGCTCGTTAGCGCCAGACTTTCCGAAAAAAGTACATGGGAGCAGTTGTGGGGACTCATCGATTTCCTTATCAACGTTCTACCGATCCCGCCACCCGCAGGGATCGTTTTGAGGGCGATAAGCGCAGGGATCGACATAGGCATAGCGCTGGACGAATATGCGCAACAGAGCTTGTCGTACCAAGCCGCACTGTCAAGCCAGAAACCATCAGCTACCGGCTTGGCGGCTACAGTGTTGTTCACTGCGGCCGGAACGGTAGTGGACGCGGCCAGCGTAAAAATGCTCACAGCAGAGAAGAAGGGGCTCACGCTGGGTTTAGACGAGACAGGCGCGGCGTCGGCGGCAGCGCACGGCGTGCAGCCGGAGGGCGCGCTAGCGAAAGATGTGGCCGGTCAAGATGCCGGTCAGGCGGCCAAAACCGAAGGGCAACTTGGAAAGGGAACCGCCAACGTAGAAGGTGCGCAGAAGAGCATCGCCGATGCCGAAAAATACTTGGAAGAGCATCCGCCCGGACCAGTAGAAGGCACGCTGCCCGGCAAGCGCCATGCCCATGCAGGGGAGCACGATGTCGTAGAGGTCATGGACGGAGGCCACATTCATTGTGAACTTCACTCACCATCCCCTTATGAGCAGGTTCCTTGTCCGCGCGGGATGGGCGAATCGGCGGCCCTTGAACACGAAGAAAGATCAGACGTTGAGCCACGAACGGCTAAACAAGCCGGAGTGACATCAGGAGAAGCTCATCACATTGCGACCATTTATGGAGACTTTGGCAAAAGAAACAAAGCCATTTTTAAAAGGGCCGGGATGAGCGTCAATGACGAGATGAATCTGATAGAGGATTTTATGGAGCATCGCGAGCTGCGCGGCTGGTACAAGAAAGTCGGCAACAAATACAAATACATGATGAAAGGTCACCACGAGCAGTATCACGAATGGGTCACCCATTTGCTAGAGAGCAATATCCCCAAAGGGATTACGGAAGGGGAGGCCGCGAGCCGGCTGACGAAGATTCTCGATTATTTGAGTGATGTTCTAGAGAAGCATCCTGACGTGTTGCAGTATGGAACCGACGTTTTTGCAGGAAAAACAGGAAAAGGTGGACCTCCTCCGTTCCGGTTATAAGTTCTGCTGGGCTATGCGTCTCCAGCTACGAATCCGTCGCG
>JBOGMI010001115.1:0-2380 GCA_050746645.1 Bryobacteraceae bacterium
AGGATCGTTTTTGTGGTTTGTCAAACGGCAGGGTCGAAAAACCAACCAGCCTGCAACCAAAGGCAGGCGTCGAGACGAGTCTCGATACTGCCCAGAGGGCGCCCGCACGCAAGAGCGCGTACGCCACCCAGGCGATGCCATGCTGTTACGAAATGTTCACACGTCTATAACTACACCGGGCATTCGGGGCTCTTAGACTGCCTTTGAAAGGCAAGAAGCACGGATGTTCAAGCGACCAAACACATCTAAGGGTCCGTCTAGAAATAACCAGATCAGGCGATGAGGCACCGGGGATGAATTTCGTAGTTCCAGTCGCCGTGGAATTTGTCGCGCTGGATGTGGACGTGCGCGAGTTCGCGGTCGGAGACCTTGATGCCTGCCCGATAGGAGCCCGTATTCAGTTCGGCATGCACCTTGAGCCCGGTTGAGGTGCCGGTCGCGGCAATCAGATTGACGATGGTCTGGAAACTGCGCAGGGGCTTGCCTCGCCAGTTCTGGCTGATGTAGGAAAAGAGCCGATGTTCGATTTTGTTCCATTTGCTGGTTCCGGGCGGAAAATGGCAGACCGCGATCCGCAACCCGGTCTCGTCGGCTAACTTTTGCAGTTCTACTTTCCACAGCCGCAGGCGAGAGCCGTTGCTGCCTCCTGCATCGGCGGTAATGAGCAATCGCTTGGCTTGAGGGTAGATGGGCTGTCCCATGGATCGCCACCAGCGGCGGATCGTTTCCACGGCGAACTCGGCGGTGTCGTGATCCATGCCTACGCTGACCCAACCGCTGTTCCGGCCCAGGTCGTAAACGCCGTAGGGCGTGGCCCGCCCCAACTTCGGATCCACAAAATCGTGTACGCGGACTAATTCGGGTTGGCCTTTGGGACGCAATTCCTGCCCGTGGTTCTTGAAATCCCCCACCAATTCTTTCTTCTTGGTATCCACGGAAATCACCGGCTGGCGACGGCCCAGGCAGCGCTTCACGTTCCCGTTCAGATGCTCAAACTGGGCGTTGCGGTCGGGGTGATCCGCTCCTTCTTTGGTCTTGCGGTTGGCCTGCAGGCTGTAGTCCAGCGCATGCAACAAATCGGCCACCGCCTGATGGCTGATCCGATGTTTCTTCCGCTTCAACTCCGCAGTCAGTTGGCGCACACTCTTGCACGTCCACCGCAAAGGAGCTTCCGGGTCGCCTCGTGTCGTCGATTCCAGCAGCCTTTGCAGGTCGGACTTTAACGACGCATCCTTATCCACCGCCCTCTTCCGCCCTCCGCCTTCGCGGCGAATGCGACCAGGAGTAAGCGACCTGGGAGCCTTCAATTCTGCAATCCCCTGCCGGATTACCGAACGCGAAATACCTGTGGCCCTCGACACCGCCGAAATCCCGCCCCTGCCCTGGGCTTGACTCTCCGCCGCTGCCACCAAACGCCGCGCCCGCTCGTCCAGAAACGGCTTCAGAGTTTCGTAACGTGCGGCGATTGCAGCTTCGTCGGTCACCTGCAATCAGTATAGGCGAAAAACATTCTTAAATGAAAATGTTATTTGTAGACAGATCCTAAGTTCCGATCTTTACTACCTTCCGCCGGGCACGATTCCGCCCATGGTGATGCCCTTCGATCCCACGGCGATGCTTCCGCTTGCGCTGCTCAGCGTTAGCAGCCCGACCTTCAACGGGACAAAACTCTACGATATCGCGTACTTCGACCTGCGAAACCGGCTTCAGGGCATACCCGGAGTCATCGTACCGGCTGTTTTCGGAGGGCGCATCCGCCGCATTCTGACCTATGTGGACCGCGACCGCCTCCAGAGCCGCGATCTGTCGCCGATGGATGTGGTTCGCACATTGCGCGACTACAACACCATGATCCCGACGGGCGACGCCAAGATCGGTAACTTCGACTATCAGATCAATGCCGACGGCATGGTGCCCACGGTCGCCGAGATGAACCGGTTCCCGATCAAGCTGGATCGGGACGAAGCGCCTGTATACATCGGCGACGTAGGCCACGTCGAAGATTCCCATGAGATTCAGACGAATATCGTATACGTGAACGGACGCCGCCAAGTCTACATTCCGATTTACCGGCAGCCGGGCGCCGATACCATCGCCGTGGTCGAAGAGCTTAAGAAGGCTATTAAAGAGCTTCTTCAACGATTGCCCAAGGGGATCAATCTCGATGTAGTGTTCGATCAGTCCGTCTATGTTCGCGAAGCCATTGGGAGTCTGGAGAAGGAAATCGCGTTTGGGGGCGGTCCTTGCAGGCTTGATCGTTTTTCCTCAGGGCCGCGAGATCGCTTCCATGCCCGACCTGCCCTTGCACGCAGGGCTTGAAGAGATCGGGGGCATTCTGTACGAGCTGCAAATGGTGCCGGTCGAGATTGCCGGAGAGCCG
>JBOGMI010001116.1:0-1102 GCA_050746645.1 Bryobacteraceae bacterium
GTGTACCGCATGGCCGCCGGCGGATCGCCATCCACCGAGCCGAAGTTGCCTTGCCCGTCGATCAGCGGGTAGCGCATCGAAAACGGCTGGGCCATGCGCACCAGCGAATCGTAAACCGGCACGTCGCCGTGCGGGTGGTATTTACCCAAAACCTCGCCGACGATCTTGGCGCACTTGCGCGTGGGCCGGTTGTAATGCAGCCCCAATTCGTGCATCCCGTACAGGATGCGGCGGTGTACCGGCTTCAGGCCGTCGCGAATGTCCGGCAGCGCGCGTCCCACGATCACGCTCATGGCGTAATCGAGATAAGAGCGCTTCATCTCGTCTTCGATGTTGATCGGAATCAGATTCTTGTTTTCGGCGGGCGGAAACAGGGTGCTCCCGTCCGGCGGGTTTTGATCGGCCAAAGAAACTCCTCGTGAGATACGGCAGAAAGCGCTGCAAGTGCTTGCAAATGCGGCAACTTAACGCTTAGGTGCTATGCTTCTATTGTACCAGCCCAGCTTCTTGCTAAATGCCCTACGTAAATTCCTTTGCCGGTTATATTTTCGATTACGGCGGCGTTCTCGTCGGTCGCCAGGCGGAGCCGGACCAGGAACATCTCGCCGCTCTCGCGGGCATCCCGAAAGAGCGCTTTTTCGAGCTTTACTGGAAGCACCGGCTGGCCTATGACCGCGGCGATTTAACGCGCGCCGAATACTGGCAAACGCTGGCGGCCGGCGCTGGAACTTCGTTCTGTGAACGCGTTATAGGCGACCTTGCGGAAGCCGATATCCGAAGCTGGATGGACTTCGATGCGGCGATGTGGACCTGGATCGGAGAACTGCGCCGCGCCGGTAATCGGGTCGCCATGCTCTCCAACATGCCGCGCGATCTGGGAGAAGCGCTGCGCTCGCGCACGGACCGCCTCCAGGCCTTCGATCATGTGACGCTCTCTTATCAGGTCCGCTCCGCCAAGCCCGACGCTCCAGCCTACGAACATTGCCTGGAGGGCCTCGGCACGCGTCCGGAAGCAACCGTCTTTTTCGACGACAGCCTGGCCAATGTCGAAGCCGCCGAGCGTCTGGGCATGCGCGCGATTCAGTTCACGAATCGCGAAGAG
>JBOGMI010001117.1:0-2129 GCA_050746645.1 Bryobacteraceae bacterium
GTCCTCCCGAAAGCGTATAGTTCTGGAGCGCCACCGCATTCGTCCACACGTTTTGCAGAGCCAAGATATAGGCGGCCTGCAATTGAAACAGAGTGCGCTGGGAGACGAGGACTTCGGGATACGCCGCGCCCATTTGCCGGTATTTCGTGAGATAGAGTTGATAAGCGCGCGTGGCTAGGGGGATCATTTCTTTCTTGTAGCGGTCGGCTTCCGCCAGAGACGAGAGATACTGCTGAAGCAGGGCTTCCGCGCTGCGGCGGATGGAAAGCCGCACGCGGCTTAATTCAGCCTGTGCCCGCTCCCGATCCGCGGCGGCAGCGCGCAGGTTTCCTTGATTGCGGTTAAAGATAGGCAGCGTAACTCCGGCGGTAACAAACCCCTGGACTCCGACAGGTCTTCCGGCAAGTTCATTGACCGGTTCGAAGTTTTGCTCGAGCCCGGCTCGAATCGAGAGATCCGGGACCCTCTCGCGCTTGGCGCTCTTAATTTCGGCTTTGGTCCTGACGATCTCCTGCTGGGCGCGTTTTACGGATGGGCTCTCCTGAAGGATATGGCCGATGATTTGCTTAGGATCGATCGCGGGCGGTTGCTCCAAATTCCCGGCGAGTGGCGCAAGCGGCAAATCGGGCTTCGCAACCAGCGCTGCTAACGCGCGAAAGTCCCGGATATAGCTGCGCTGCGCGGTTGTATAGTCAACGATTGCCTGCTCTTGTTCGACCGCGGCTTGCAACACGTCCGGAGTGTCCGCTTGTCCAATATTGGCAAGCTGGTGCGCAGTTACAACGGCATCCTTTGTAAGTTCTAGCAGCCGCCGGCGCACCTTGACCAGTTCTTGCGCGGCAAGCGCCGTGTAAAAACTCTGTTCGACACTGCTCAACACGCGGGCGCGCTGCTCATTTACGCTAATCTGGTCTTCGCGCTGCTGCTGCTTGAAAACGTTGCGACGCAGCCCAAGCTTCCCTCCCAGCACAAACGTCTGCTGCACAAATGCGCCTTGCTCTCCGCCGTGGAACGATCCTCCGCGAATTTCGGCGCCTTCGTATCCCACGGTTGGATTTGGCCATAACCCGGCCTGCCTGGCCTGCCCCGCGGATTCCCGCACGAGCGCGTCCGCTTGCCGCAATGTGGGATTGGCGGCGAGGGCGAATTGCTTGAATTGCTCCAATCGCATCGCCGGTCTGTTTGCGGTTTCCTGGAGTAAGTTCGGAACCGGCACTTCCGGACCGGTCTGCTGCGCCGGGTTTGCAGCCGCCCCAGGCTGCCCCTGTTGATGCATCTGTGCGGATGCCGCTGCGGCGCAGATAAGGACGAGGGGAAAGACAAGTTTCTTTTTCATTGTTCCTTTCCTCCTTACTTCGCCGGGCGCATGCCCGCATTCGCCCGAGTCATCCGCTCCATCACAGCGTCGTATTCGTTCGGCGGCAGCACGCGGACCAACGTCATCATTCCTTGCATATAGCCGCTCCAGCCAGGGCGCAAGCCGTAGTTACAAGGTCGTGCTTCGATTTCTTTGTTCACCATCATGGGGCCTTCCATGTAGGCGTCTTGCGGAAACCCGGGAACGCTGTTCGCGTTCGTGGCGATATCTCCCTCCATGAATGTGCCGCCGTGCATATGGTTGTGCTGTTGCAGAACGGTATTCGAGAACGTTCGCTCGTTCGTGGAGCCCACCCCCATGCCACGGCCCTGACTGGGCCCGTAATCGTCTCCTAGCGGAGCCCCGGGCGAGCCGTCTAGCATCCCCATCCCGTTCTCCATGCTCACGCCGGCCGGCATGCCCTTTCCCACGCGCGACATAGGCCCCGCGTTCGACGACATTTGGTTCATCATGTGATGCGGCAGATGGCAATGAAACATCCAGTTCCCTGGATTGTTTGCGACGAATTCAACGTCACGCGCCTGCGCAACCCCCACCAGCTCGGTGTTGCCGGGCATCCAGGCCGTTTGCGGAATGCGGCCCCCCTCGGTGCCGGTGACCTGGAAGGTATGCCCGTGTAAGTGGATCGGATGGTGGTCCATGCCGAGATTAATCATGCGGATGCGCACGCGATCCCCCAGCCGTACGATCATCGGCGTGATTGCCGGCCCGGATTTTCCGTTCATCGTCAGCCAGTTGAACTCCATGCTCA
>JBOGMI010001118.1:0-4792 GCA_050746645.1 Bryobacteraceae bacterium
GGCCCGCTTCCACTCATCCTCGGTCCGCCGCCTTCCGGGCAAGAAACCGACGGGCGAGTAGAGCGGCCCGGCAATGATAGCCGCGTTCACCTCGGCTGCGGTTTGAATCATGGCCTTCAGGCGTTCGACTGTGTTCCCGCGGACATCGGGCTCGGCGCTAATCAGGCTGAGGCCGTCCACGAGCACGGAGCAGAAATTGATCTCCAGCCCGTTCGCCTCAGCCGCCTTGCGGAAGCGCGCGGCCGGAAAATCCGCAGGCCGGAATAACGGCAACTCGACTCCATCGAATCCGTGCTCTCTGATCAGCGGCAATACGTCCTCGACCGTCCGATCGCACGCTCCGGACCAGATGAACGTGTTGGCTCCGAATTTCATACGCAGAGGCGATCATAGCAGGATCGCACGGGCTCCCCGTGCCAAGAGCCGTGCCTATCTCAGGGCCGGGTGCGGCCGACGTGTTTGTCGAAGAACTGGGCCATGAAGTTGATCGCTTCTTTCGATTCGGGTAGATGGACGTCGTTCCAAAAGGCATGCGGCAGACCGTCGAAGACGATTAGGTGGGCATCTACGCCGGCGCGCAGAAACGCGCGATGCAAATTAGCGGTGCCGCTCAGCAGCATGTCCCGCTCGCTGCTGATGAACAGCGTCGGAGGGAAACCATGAAGATTGGCGTAGATTGGCGAAAGCACGGGATTTTTCGGATCGGTTGAGCCGACGTACGAACTCTCGGGAATGTGAGGAGAGGGCGGCGTCCAGTGGCCCGATAGCCCGTTGAGCGCGAAGATGGCGCGCGAATCGCCTTCCTTGCTGAAATCGCCCAGGCCGGAGAAGATGCCGAGAGCGGCCGGAAGCGGCAGATGGAGCTGGCGCAATTTGACAGCAATTTCTCCCGTTAGAATTGCGCCGGCTGAGGTGCCATACAATGCCATATTTTGCGGCTGGTGTGTCTTGAGAAGCGCGCGATAGACGGCGACCGCATCGTCCACCGCGGCAGGAAACGGATGCTCCGGCGCCAAGCGGTAAAGAACCGCAATCACTTTTGTCTGAGTGAGGTTCGCGATAGGAATGGTTTCGGTCAGTGAGCCGGAATCGACGACGAAGCCGCCGCCGTGGACGTTGATGAGCACACGGTCGCGCTTGTTTGCGGGAATCGACAGCGGCGTCACGATGCGCACTGGCACGCCGGCGATCTTCCCGGACTTTATGTTCACCGGATAGACATTGCGAAAGGCGGCGCCGGCGGCGTTTTGCCATTTATCCGTGTTGGCGCGCTGCTCGGCAATCGTTTCGTGCCGGGGCCTATCCGAGATTCTTCGAGCCAGAAATCGTTGGGCCTGCGGGCTGACGGTCTTGGGAATGGGGACTACGCGGGTGACGTGGGCGGTTCCGTTGGCGTCGATGTAACTGGAGTCCTTCTGGGGAATGTTCTGCTGGGCGGCGATAATCAGAGCAAATGCGCACAGAACACCGAGAGCTTTGATCACTGTAATTCTCCAATGTAAGCGCCGTAGGCCGGAAGATGGAGCGAATGCAGGCTTAAGAAATGGTTCGGAGTAGCAAATGATGCGAGAACGGTTTTCACACGATGGGCAGACAGGTGGAACCCGACACTCTGCGGCGAGTTAGCAAAGTTCAGCGCAACCAGAACAGCCTTTCCGTCCGGCGTCTTGCGGAGGAACGAAAGCACTTTGTCGTTGCCGGTATCGGTCAGGACAAATTTCCCGTCGCGCAGTTGCGGGTTTTGTTTGCGCAGGCGGATGAGGGTCTTATAGTAATTCAGGATCGAATCCGGATTGCGCTCTTCGGCGGCAACGTTGACGGTCTTGTAGTCCGGATTCATAGGCAGCCAGGTCTTGGCGCCGGCGCTGAAACCGGCATCTTTGCCGGCGGTCCACTGCATGGGCGTGCGCTCGCCATCGCGTCCGGTATGCTTGGGCCAGCCGCGGATGCCGATCGGATCGCGCACCTCCGACTTGCGCAGCGGATAGTGGTCCATCATGCCGATCTCTTCGCCGTAGTAGATCAGCGCGGCGTCGCGCGGAGTAAGTAGCAGCGCTGCGAGAAGTTTGGCGACCGCGATCTTGCGCTTGCCCGCGGCGTAACGGTTGAGGCTGCGATGGTTGTCGTGATTTTCGAACACAAAGAGCGGCACGTGGCCGTCCAGCTTGGTTTCGGCCGCGACGAGTTTCTTGCGAAAAGCGGGCACGGAAAGCTTATTGATAAAGCCGTACTGGGTATCCATCGGAAGCTGCAGCTCATCGCCGTGCTGCCCATACATCGCTTCCAGATCGGCGATGTTCGGCAGATAGGTCTCGCCGATCAAGATGCGGCCGGGAAACTCGTCGGTCACTTTGCGCAACTCGCGCAGGACTTCGTGCTCTTGCGGAAGGTTATCGGTGTAAATACGGGAGACATTCCGATCGCCGAAAGCATCCTTGCCGGGCAGATAAGGCTCGTTTCGCAGCGCCTTATCTTCAAACAGGCTGGTGATCGCATCCAGGCGGAAGCCGGAGACGCCTTTCTTCATCCAGAAGCGTGTGATGTTGTACATGGCGTGGCGCACGGCCATATCGCGCCAGTTCAAGTCCGGCTGCTGTACGTAAAATTCGTGATAATAGTATTGGCGGCGCGCCGGATCGTAGGTCCAGGCCGAACCGCCAAAAAGAGAGATCCAATTGTTGGGCGGCTGCCCGTTCGGTTTCCCATCGGCCCAGACATACCAATTCGCTTTAGGGTTGGTGCGCGACGACTTGGATTCGATAAACCAGCGGTGTTTGTCGGAGGTATGGTTCAGCACCAGATCGTTGATGATGCGGATGTGATGCTTTTTCGCTTCCGACATTAAGTGGCCGAAATCGGCCATGGTGCCAAACTGCGGATCGATGGCGCGGTAATTGGAGATGTCGTAGCCGAAATCAACTTGCGGGGAAGGGTAGAAGGGAGTCAGCCAGATGGCATCGACGCCGAGAGCCTTCAGATAATCGAGGTGCTCGGCGATACCGCGAAGATCGCCGATGCCGTCGCTGTTGGAATCGGCAAAGCTGCGGGGATAGACCTCGTAGATGACCGCGTGACGCCACCAATCGTTGCCATTTTGGGCGGCCTGGGCGAAAACGGGCAGAGCAGCCGAGACGCAGAGGGCGACGGCGAGGAATCGAAGCAGGCGCATAGGAATAGCGCAACTATTGTATGCGAATCGCCCCATGTATAATCTGGGCAGTGTAAAATATGGATGTTCCCATACGTGTTCTGGTGGCCAAACCGGGCCTCGACGGACACGACCGCGGCGCGAAGGTAATTGCGCGAGCACTGCGCGACGCGGGTATGGAAGTGATTTACACTGGGCTCCGGCAGACGCCGGAAATGATTGTGCATGCGGCTTTGCAGGAAGACGTCCAGGTGATTGGGCTGTCGATCCTGTCGGGGGCGCACAACGCGATCGTGCCCCGTATTTTGGAACTGCTGCGCGAAAAGGGGATGAACGATGTTCTGGTCGTCATCGGCGGAATTATTCCCGGCGAAGACGCGGTCGAACTGAAGAAACTTGGCGTTGCCGAAGTTTTTCAGCCTGGCGCATCGCTGGAGAAAATCGTCCAATTTATACGTGCCGCGGTAAAACAGGCAGCCTGAGCGGACGCTCGGGCATAACACGATCCCTCGAGGCAGAGGGATGACGAAGGAATTGAATGCAAGACAGACTGAACATTGCGGTGTTCGTCGATTATGACAATATCGAGATTGGCGTCAAATCCACGCTGCGGCGGGAATTCGACGTCTCATTGGCGCTGAGTGCGCTGAAGGAGCGGGGCGACATTGTGGCCAAGTTTGCGTATGCGAACTGGGGCCGGCAGGATGGCGCGACGCGGCAGATGGCGGAGAACGCGGTGCAGATGGTGCAGCGGATTCCGTCGCCGCGCGGCGACAAGAATGGAGCCGATATCAACCTGGCGCTGGATTCGCTCGAAATGGCGTTCACGCACGCGCACGTAAACGCGTTTGCGATCGTCAGCGGAGACAGCGACTTTATTCCGCTGGTCAACAAGCTGAAGGAATACGGCAAGACGGTTTTCGTGCTGGGGGGGAAGGCGTTTACGAGCACCATCCTGCAGCAGAACTGCCACGAGTTCATCAGCTACGAGTCGCTGCTGGAGGACGGAGCGCAGATTGTGGCGCAGCCGATGCCGGAGCGGCGGGAGCGGCCGGAACGGCAGGAGCGTGCGGACCGTCCGGAGCGGAAGGAGAGAAGAGAGCGCGGGCAGCGTCCGGCGCCGCTGGATATCGCGCAGGCGATGCCGCTGGTGGAGCGGGCGCTGCAGGTGCTGGAGCGGCGGGCGGTGCAGCCGCAGCTTGGGCTGCTGAAGAGCACGATGCTGCAGCTCGATCCGGCGTTCAGCGAACGGGCATATGGAGCGAACAGCTTTTCGGATTTCGTCGAGAGGCTGAAGAAGGCCGACTTCATCAACGTGAGCGGCTCGGGCGGGCGCTATATCATCGAGCGCCGCGGCGGACACACGCAGGAGAAGAGCGCGCCCAAGCCTGAAGAGGCGTTGCCGCTGTTGCGGGACATGCTGGAAACGCACCGGCTGGAGCTGGAAAGCGGCGCGGGCGGGGACGAGCTGGAACAGTGGATGCAAAGCGAGTACCCGCAATTCGACCTTGCGAAATACGGATTTCAACAGTTTTCCGAATTTCTGAATTACGCGCAGGACAAGACTGTGGTGCGCACGGAACCGGACGAAGAGCGGGGATTGATTGTTCATTTAGGGGCGGAATTCTATCCGCCCGCGCTGCC
>JBOGMI010001119.1:0-1390 GCA_050746645.1 Bryobacteraceae bacterium
CTAATCGTTTTAACGCAGGATAGACCCAACTGTCGAGCGGAACGTATACCGGTCCGGACGGCGGCCTCCGCCCTTCCCGGCCCTCGGCATAGAGCGAGCCGACCAGGAGGCATAACACCAAAAGGTGGAAGGCGCGCAGGTTTTTGCACTGCATCTAGCCGCCGATTGTCTGCCTCGCCGCGCCCGAACGTCATTCTCTTCTTGTGAATAGCTTGCAAAATCGGCTGCGATTGGCTCACTATCTAATGGTCTGTAAAAGCATTGTAAAAGGCAACTTTCTCCATAGAAAAAGCACGCTGATTAATGGCACAATGACTGCGAGTGCCGAATCCTTCGTGTCTTCCAAAGCGAGCGTGTCTGCTGCTTGCGTCCGTTGTCGCATCGGGGTTCGTGCTTCGCGCGCAGACGACGACGACTCTGCCGCCTTTCGACCAGTACACGCAGCAGCAACCCGGTCTCTTCCAAAGAAATCCGGGATCTTCGTATCGGATATGCACGCCGGCTGACTACGCAGATCCCACTTCCGAATGTATTTCACAATACGGCCAGGGAGCATCTAACTACTACGGCGGCTATGAGGAACCCGGCTATGGCTTACGAACGCGCGTCCCTTACGCTGCTCACCCGCCTTCTATGCTCCAAACGCGGCCCACCGAAGACATGCGTGGCTCTCCGTCCGAAGAATATCAGCCGCCGCGACGATCTTTCCCGAAGGAGCCGCCCACTGAGTTTCAGCGTTACGTAGCCAGGTTCGTCGGGCATAAGCTGCCGATTTTTGGAGAGTCGCTTTTTGAAGACGTTCCTGCAACGTTCGCTCCGCTCAATTATGCTCCCCCTGGGCCGAATTATTCGATCGCGCCGGGCGACGAATTACAGATCACTGCGTGGGGGAAGCTTAACTTTTCACGCCGGGTAATTGTTGACCGGTCAGGCGTGGTTACGTTTCCGGACGTGGGACCCGTGACCGTAGCCGGCCTTACGGATGCAGAAGCAACCAATCTTTTGAAGACCGCCCTCGGGCGGATTTACAAGAACTTCGACCTGAGCGTGACGCTCGGGCGATTGCATTCCATTCAGATCTTCGTTCTGGGCGAGGCGCGCCGGCCGGGAAGCTACACAGTCAGCTCTCTGAGTACGCTCGTCAATGCAATCTTTGCATCCGGAGGGCCATCGCCGCACGGTTCAATGCGCGGCATCCAACTCAGGCGAGGCAATAAGGTCATTTGCGAACTGGATCTGTACGATC
Organism: Bryobacteraceae bacterium; assembly: GCA_050746645.1. Taxonomy (GTDB): domain Bacteria; phylum Acidobacteriota; class Terriglobia; order Bryobacterales; family Bryobacteraceae; genus Bog-105. The sequence goes on from JBOGMI010001119.1 coordinate 1,247, forward strand.
TGTTGCTGTACGGCGATAAATCGCAAGACGCACGGCTGGAGCCGGGCGATGTGATTTTTATACCGGAGGCCGGCCCGCACGTGGCCATCGCGGGCAGCGTGCGGCATCCTGCGATCTATGAGCTCAAACCTGGCGCCACGCTAC
>JBOGMI010001120.1:0-7587 GCA_050746645.1 Bryobacteraceae bacterium
TTTTGCACTGGTCACGTCGGTCAATCCGGGCTTCGATCCGAAGAACGTCACAGAAGCCGAGATTTCGCTTCCGCAATTTCAATACTCGACGCCGCGGCAATGGACCGCTTTCGCCAACGAATTGCTGCCGCGCCTCCATGGGCAGCCCGGTTTGCGAGATTCCGCTCTGGCGGCTCCGCTGCCGATGGACCGCCAAGGCCAAGCCACATTCGCGTTCAGCATTGTAGGAAATCCTCCGCTCCCTCCCGGCAAATCCAGTACCGCCGATTACGCCACGGTGAGTCCGGATTATTTTCGCGTGATGCGAATTCCGCTGCTGCGGGGCCGTCTTTTCGCCGAGCAAGACTCGCCGTCCAATCCGAAGGTAGCGATTATTGGCGAAACGTTGGCACGGCGTTATTTCCCGAACCAGGACCCCATCGGAAGGCAAATGAGATTTGGATTTCCGCCAAACAGCAATGTGTCGCGCGAAATCGTCGGCGTAGTCGGCGACGTGCGGGATGTGACACTGAACAAGAAACCAGGCCCGATGATGTATGTGCCCTTCGCTCAAGCACCTCTTTATGGAGGGGAGGTGGTTGTAAGAACTTCCTTGGGCGCATCGAGCGTGGCCGCCTCCATTCGCCAGGTGGTTCACTCCATTGACAAGGCTCTCCCCGTGACGGATGTCGAATCCTTCCCCGCCGCGCTCGGCCAATCGATCTCGCAGGAACGATTTCGCACGTTCCTTCTGGGTTCGTTCAGCGCGATTGCTCTGGTGCTCGCCGCTGTCGGAATTTTCGGCGTGATTTCGTACTCGGTATCGCAGCGCAGACACGAAATCGGAATTCGTATGGCCCTCGGGGCGCAGCGGCGCGACGTTTTGCGTCTGATTTTAGGGCAAGGAGCAAAGCTTGCGCTGCTTGGCTTGGGCGTTGGTGTCGCCTTCTCGCTTCTGCTCACGCGATTGATGGCGAGCCTGCTCTATAGCGTCTCCGCGACGGACCCGCTGACCTTTGCCGCCGCGGCCATTGTTCTGCTCGGCGTTGCGATGACTGCCTGTTACATCCCCGCTCGCCGCGCCGTGCAAGTCGATCCGATGGTCGCCCTGAGATACCAATAGTTCGTCCGTGCGTCGGAATCGACGGGCTGCTTCGACGACTTTCAGCCGCTGTCTTCCGATTTACCGACGCGAAGTTCCTAATCCACGTACAATCGGGAGGGTTTACGGATATCGGCCAGTTGCTCGGCAATCTGGACGGAACTCCTTCTACCTAGATCCGGTGTAGTCGCCCAGCGTAGAGGAATCTCCAGACCGAGACCGGAAGCGGATCAGCAAATACTGCGCCGTTATTGGGGAGCTATCCAGCCATAGCTGTTCAATAGCCAGCGATTGTTTCCGGATTGCGCGTCAGAACGAAGCCGCTGGCGCGGCGGACGCGGTTGCGTGGTGGTTTAAGGCAGGGATAGCGGTATTGTCGGAGGTCACAGAAAGGAGATTCTGTGACCCCACTACGCCAACGGATGCTGGAGGAACTCCAGCGCCGTAACTACAACGCCGACACGATTCGTGGTTACATTCACGCCGTCAAGGAGTTTGCCGAATATTTCGGCAAGTCCCCCGAACTGATGGGCGCCGACGAGGTGCGCGAGTTCCAGTTGCACATGATTCAGGACAAGAAGCTGGCCCTCGGCACCGTCGCGCTCCGCATGGGCGCACTGCGATTCTTGTACAGAAAAACGCTTCGCCGGCGCGACATCGATCCCGAAGATTTACCGCTCGTGAGAGCGCCGAAGAAGCTGCCCGTGGTCCTCAGCCAGGAAGAGATCGTCCGGCTGATCGAGGGTGCTCTGAACCTGAGACACCGCACCTTGCTGATGCTGCTCTATGCAACCGGACTGCGGCGAACCGAAGCCGTGCACCTCAAGATCGCCGACATAGATACCGCGCTCATGCTGATTCATGTGCATCAGGGGAAAGGCTCGCGTGACCGCGATTTGCCTCTTACGCCGAAACTACTCGAGGCCTTGCGTGAGTATTGGCGATGGTGCAAAAACAAGCCTCGTACGTATCTCTTTCCAAGCCGGGTGGAACCGATTCAGCCGGAACGGCCCCTCTCCGATAAGGTCGTGTGGAATGCCTGCCACGAAGCAGCGTTACGCGCGGGGCTCACGAAACGGATTGCTCCGCACACGCTGCGACACAGTTTTGCGACCCATCTGCTGGAGGCCGGAACGGACCTGCGCACCATCCAGGTATTGCTCGGGCATCAGCGTCTCAAAGATACGGCGATTTATCTGCATGTGTCGCGCCGACATCTGCAGGCGGCCATCAATCCGCTGGATCAGATCTCGATCCGCGACTTTGATAAAGACGACGGGCTTTCTAGCGAAGAGTGATGACACGTCCACCTTGGGAGGTGGCCGATGTCATTCAGCGGGGCGGCAATCGATTTCTGGATCGCTATCGAAGATCCTTGACCTATCCACAAGTTAAGGTCTTCAACGCCATCGCGCGCTGCCGCACGGCCGCGCTCGGTGGTCATCGCGATCAGTGCGACCGCTGCGGGCATCAGACCATCTCGTATAACTCGTGTCGGAACCGGCATTGTCCGAAGTGTCAGACCAACGCCCGGGATCAATGGCTTCGCTCTCGCCAACAGGAGCTCGAGTTCGGCAGCACGCTCCTGTGCTGACGCGATTGGTCCCGAACCCGACTTCGGAACCAGACGGACACCCACGTCCGCGGCCTGAACAAGAACTGCATCACGAAGAAAATCCCCGAACGCGACTGCCTCTGTAATCCGGTAAGCCGCAGTCGGATTCTCGTTTGCGGTTTTAATACGATCGCGAAGGCCGGCGAGTGCAGCTGCGATGCTCGGTGGAGTGAATCGGGGCGCTTTAGCTCCAGATACGATCTCACCTTGCTCTGTGACTCTCCACGTTCCGCTTTTGCTGCCAGGCTCTATGTAGCCCTGGAGCTGAAGAACTGCAAGAGCCTCTTTCGGCAGCGGCAAGCGTATTCTAAGGATGTTCGCTAGGTCCTTTTCCGTCCACGGTTGCACTCCACGAACTTCCTTCAGAAAACTTAATAGCTCCGCCGCAGGCATCTCCTCGTGCGGTTCGGATTTCGGCGTGCTGTCGCGGTCGCCGCGCTTCGGATTTGTTCCGCTGGATTTCCGCGACACCGCGCTGGCCATAACCAGTATTCAATCAAACCGGCGCTCTGGATAGCGAGACCGCGTACGGCGGCGCCTGGGCGGAAGCGGAGAACCACAATACGAAGATTATTTTCTCCAGCGTACGCGCGGCGCGGATTTTGTTAGGCAATCACAAATCCACAGCCAAACTACAGGATTCGGTACAGGAACATCAGGATATGTACGCCCCCAGAATGCCGAATAATTTTCCTTACCTTCCGCAAAACGCCGGTCACGAACCACGCCTGCGGCGGCTTACGGAATGAGAGGAGAACATGGAAAACTCAGCAGAGATCCTGACCATTGCGGAGGTGGCGAAAGTCCTCCGCTGCTCAAAAGCGCATGTACAGAATGCCCTCCGCGGCAAACTGCGCGGCGTCCCACGTCTGATGCATCTAGCAATGGGCCGTCGCAAGGTGATCCGCCGCGAATGGCTGCAACAATGGCTCGAAACTGGCAAGACCGGAGTAACATGACGGCATGTCAGAATGCATCGGTCTGGACGCAAGAAAGGTGATTCTTTATGCGTCGCAAACGATTTCAAAAGGGCAGCGTCCGGCCGCGCAAGCACGGCCGCCACAAAGTCTGGGTCGGGCACTGGTGGGAGCAAGGACAGAGAAAGTCCACAGTTCTCGGCCGCTGTGCCAAGATGCCGAATCAGCGCTAAGCCATAACGCATGAGGATGCGTTCAGAGCTGATAAGAATGCGCACCGCCGGGAGCGCATCTCTGTCCGCGGCCGAGCGTCGAAGAATCGTGTTACTGGTCATGATCGATGCCTCTGATCATTTGGTCGTGGTGACGCCTTCGATTCTTACCTCGGGTTCGGCTATTTTTATTCGGCAATTTCGTGCGGACGACGATCGACGGTTTGCGCACCAACACTTGCCGGCAGCGAAGGCTCAGACGAGAACAACGGGATTAGCCCTTCGACAAGAGTCGGGTGGGACCAAATGGCATCGCGGAGCGCGGTGTAGGGCAATGCGGCCATCATGGCCGTCTGGACCGAAGCCATGATTTCGCCGCCGTCCGCAGCGAAGGCTGTGAAACCAAGAATGCGATCGCTGTTTATGTCTACAAGGGCTTTTAGAAATCCACGTGTTTCGGAGATCGTTCGTGCGCGGAGTACGCGATCCATTGGAATCTTGAATAAACGGTACGTGATTCCTCGCGCCTTCGCTTCCTTTTCATTCAGGCCGATACGCGCAAGTTCCGGGTCCGTGAACAGCGTGTAGGGGACTTGCCTGCCTGTTGTGACGTGGTTGCCGCCTGCGAGGTTGTCACGGACAACGCGGAAATCGTCGACACTCACGTGTGTGAACTGCGGACTGCCGGCAACTTCACCGATGGCCCAAACACCGGGCGCGCTTGTTTGGAGCCGTTCGTTGACCTTGACGTACCCGCGATCGGTTACTTCGATGCCAGCCGATTCCAGTCCGATGTTCTCTGCGTTGGGGATCCGGCCTGCAGCAACAAGCAGGTGAGTGCCATTCAAGATCGTTTCTGTTCCGGCTTGCTCGATGACAACGGCAACGGAATCGCCCGATTTCCCCGAAACCCGTTTGACGCGCGCATTCAACAACGTGTCAATTCCCTCGTCTTTGAAAAGGCTGGCCAGGGCTTCGCTGACGTCATTATCTTCTCTATGCAGCAAACGGTCATTCCGATCGATGACAATGACCTTACTACCGAATCGCCGCATTGCCTGCGACAACTCCATGCCGACATAACCGCCGCCAATGACAATCAGGTGTTCGGGAACCCGATCTAATTCAAGCGCCTCGATGTGGGTTAATGGCTGAGCATCGGCCAGGCCAGGGATCGGTCCTAAGGCAGCCCGCGTACCGGTGCTGACAATGACATTGGCTCCACGAAGGCGGCGCTTCGTTCCGTCATCCAGAGTAACTTCCAGCGTCTTCTGGCCGACGAAGCGGCCAGTGCCGAGAATGAATTCTGCCCCCGTTTGATTGAAGTTGTCGCGATAAACATCGTTGAGGTCCGATACCATCGCACGTTTTCGGGCGCGGACTGCGTGCATATCGACACGGAAGCGGTCAGCGGCTACTCCAAACTCTTCACCCCGGCGAAAGTACGATGCAACTTTCGCACTGTGAAGAATGTTCTTGCTGGGCAGGCAGGCGATATTCGGACACGACCCACCAATATATTTGCGTTCGATTACGGCAACGCGCTGGCCTTGGCCGGCGAAAGTCCACGCCGCAAGCGTCGATCCGGTGCCTCCGCCGAGGATCACCAGATCGTACTCTTCCAAAGCGGGAGCTGCGGGAGCTTGGTCTGTATGAGCCAAAGAATGTGTTGCGCTCTTATTCATGAATGCGGCCCCTATATGCCCTTGATTTCGCCGCCATCCATGCGGACCGATGTACCGGCCATCCACTTCGCCGCCGGCGAAACCATAAAGGCGAGCAGCTCGGCAATTTCTTCCGGCTGTCCATAGCGGCTAATTCCGGCTAGCTCCGGAAACTTATTCGTTGCCTCTTCAACAGTCATGTTGTGACCCGGCGCCCACCTCTGCAAAAAGGAACGGCGGCGGCCCGTCATCACCGCGCCAGGCACAATACTATTCACCTGCACACCATCTTTAATGCCTTGTTCGGCGAACGCTCTGGCGACTGCAATAACGGCGGCATTGATGGTGGCTACTGCCGCGAAAGCGGGATTGGGGTGAAGCGCCGCATTGCCCGACATAAATACCACCGAGCCCTTCGACGCTTTCAGTGCATCCCACGCGCGCAGTGTGAGCCGGCGCGCTCCATGCAGCTTCAACTCCATGCCCGCTTGCCACTGTTCGTCGGTCATCTCAAATAAGTCGATTTGCGGCACGGCTCCCGCGATGTTCAATAAGGCATCGATTCCGCCAAAGCGGTCCAAGCTCGCTTTCACAAGCGCTTCAGAAGCTTCGGGCTTGCTGAGATCGACCGCACAAGGCAGAGGCTCGGCTCCCACTGACTTTATAGCGGCGGCTACCTCTGCCAGAGCGGCTGCATTTCGCGCAGCGAGCACTACGCCCGAGAAGTCTCGTGCCAGTCGAATGGCGGTCGCCCGGCCGATTCCCTGGCTTGCTCCGGTGACGATTGCAACGGATTGGTTCACAATTCTCGGTTTCCTAAACAAGCGTTTTTTGCGCAGCCGCCATCAGCACCTCAACGGCCTTTTCCGGCGCGGTCAGCAAAGGTGTATGGTCGACGGGAAACGTATAAGTGTTAGCTTTCATTCGTTCAGCCATGAAATGTTGCGTTTTGGGATTGATCATGCGGTCTTCTTCCGCGATCAGAAACCAGGACGGCTTCGATCTCCACGCGGGCTTCGGCGCCGGCTCCTGGATGCACTGGAGTGCGATGGGCCGCTGCACCGCTTTGCATAACGCAATTTGATCTGCCGTGGCGTGATGCGCGAAGGCATTGGAAAACCCTTCTTCCGGCATCCAGATCCATCCGTCTTTGTCGGGCGCGAGCTTGGGCGCTTGCGGGTGCGCTTCATCGTGGTAAAAGACCTGGGCCACACTCTCTCCCTCGTCAGGGGCAAGCGCCGCCACATAGACCAACCCTTTCACGCGCTCGTCATTTGCTGCCGCAATCACCGCACCGGCATAGGCGTGCCCCGCTACGATCACGGGGCCTTTTGTTCTGGCGATTGTTCGATTCAGTGCGGCGATATCGTCGCCGAGCGAGGTGAGCGGAAGAGGCACAGCAACGACCTGCAGACCTTGTTTGTTGAGAGGGAGAATGACTTCCTTCCAACTCGATCCATCCGCCCAAGCGCCATGGGCAACAACTACAGTGCTGTTTTCAGGAAATGGCATATTTCGTCAGATGTAAATCGGAATTATGCGAGAAACTCTCGGATCCGCGCCGCTATAAAGTCGCTCGAATCTTCAAGTGCAAAGTGGCCCGTATCGATCAGGTGCAGCTTTGCATTGGGAATATCCCGTTGATAGGCCTTCGCCCCCTCTACCGTGAAAAACGGATCGTTCGTTCCCCAGACGATGAGCATGCGCGGTTGTTTGGCCCGGAAGTACTCGTGCCAGCCATCGTACAGCGCGACGTTCGATTGATAGTTATAAAGAAGATCGAGCTGAATGGAGTCGTGGCCCGCGCGGTCGAGAAAGAACTGGTCGAAAGTATAAGCATCCGGACTGATCCGCTCCGGATCTTTGACACCATGCGTATATTGAAAGACGGTCGTCTCCTTGGTGAGCAGTCCCCGGACCGGCTTCTCGGTGTCGGCGTTCCGATTCGCCCAAAACGGCTTCATGGGGTTGAACGCCTCGCCAATTCCTTCCACATATGCATTGCCGTTTTGAACCACGATGCCCTCGATCGCCTCCGGATGCTTGGAAGCAATTCGATAGCCTACCGGAGCGCCGTAGTCCTGCACATAGATGCTGA
>JBOGMI010001121.1:0-2118 GCA_050746645.1 Bryobacteraceae bacterium
CCCGAGGAGGTGCGCGCAGGTTTGCGCCTATATCCCGACGAGCCGCTCGACGCCGCACTGCGCATTCTCGCCCAGCAGCCGCGCATCCAAATCGTGAGCCGTCTGCGCCCGGACGAAGTGCTCGGCATTCTGACTCTCGAAGATGTTCACCATGCCTACCACATCATGGAGACCCACGGCGTGCAAACCGGGCCGCCGAACGAGCAGGCGGGGTGAGAAGTTCGATTTTCCGGGTTATACGTTCGGGCGCTGTTATTCGCCGCAAACGGGGCGGGCCTAACTCGCGAGAGCGAGGCCATCCAAAACAGAACCCCGACCGTTAGGGGAGGGGACTGGCTTCGTTTCGCAAAACAACATCGGCCCCGCCGCCGGAATTGGGTTCGTTTCGCAAAATCCAGTCGCCGCAGCGCCAAATCCGCCACCCGCCCTGGCCGAAGCCGCCTGAGGAGAAATCTCGAATCTGTTTTTTGAGCAACCCGGCCATCTCTATTTTCGGGACGAGGCCCGAACCCGGAGGTCTTCGAGAGCACTCTGGTAAGAATCAAAACCGGAGCCGCCGGTTGCGCGGTGCTTCTCAATAAAGGAATAGATTCTGGCCCGCACTTTTGGAGCTTCCGGAAAATCCTGGGCTGTCCAAAATCTCCGCGAGCGATCGAAGAACCCGATGCGGGAAAGGAACGCCGTCCCATAGTAAACCGCATCTTCGAGAGAGCCGTCCGGGAGCATCAGCTTGAACGATCCGTTCGGTTGCAAAGAATCGGTCAGGCACCAATGCAGCATCTTCCGAATCTCCGCAGCCATGGCCTTCCGCTGAGCACCGGTCGCGCTGGGCCACCCAAGTTGGAAGAGCCTGGCAACATCCATATTGTTGTGGTTCCAGTAATGTCCCTGCCAGAGCCAGCCGACCGGATAGTTCATGCCCTTGACGGCGAGAGCCGTGCCGATCACCTTGCGCATATCCGGAACTCGCCCCTTCAGAAAGGAGACTTCATGAAACGTAATGCTCAAATCGTCGACCAATTCAGGATGACCATCTCTGACGTATCGCTCTCCCCACCAACCAGTCTCCTGGCTCCGGAATCGATGCAGGAGCAAGTTGAGCATCGCGGATTTCAGCCGTGGATCTATTGCATAATGTCTGGGCTCACCAAAGATCAGCATTCGCGTCAGAATCGAGAGCATTTCGTCAAATTCACGCTCGTGGTCCACGCCTGCCGCGCGAACGTTTGAAACGGAAATGGAATCCAGATAGGTCCGGAGTTTCTTGGGCGTATTTACACGATCGAGGAAACGCGGCAGAGGGCCGCCCTCGCTAGTGGGTTTTTCGAGCTGATCGTACGAAGCGTAGACCTTCAGATACCATTCGTCGTAACAGGCGCCCCAAAGACCGGTTCGCGGGTTTTGCTCCAAGGCCTCGCGTTGCTGCTGATTTGTGTCGTTGAGGCTGTCCTTAAGATCTTCGATGCGGCGATCGATGAATTTGAAGTTTGCCGACGAAATCAGCAGGCTCTCCAATTCAAACAGAATCTGGTGAGAGCAGGCTGTCTCTTTCCCTTCGCGTTCGCGAGCAAAAACCGCCGAGGCAAGCTTTCGGGCCTCGGCGATCCGTTCTACACGCATCTGCTCATAATGCGGTTGAAACGCGGTGAAGTCCTGCTTGAGTTCTTGCTTGGCCTGAAGATCTGCCAAGGGTACCTTGGCCACTTGGCCTATGCAAAGCGAAGCCATCCACAAAGTGCCGAGCGCCACAGCAATGGAGCGGCGCTTCGGGAATGGAATCATGCAATTCAATTACAGCACGCAGATTGAGTAATGGGGGACGGAGTACTCATTTCTCATTTCATTGCTGCAAGAATGGAAGGACGGCCGGATCGCGTTCGCCAACTCCGACCTCTCCGGCATCATGGACCACCGCATGTCCATCCTGGAAGCCCGGCGGGCGATTCAGCAAGTCGCAGAAAAGTAAAACCGTGCATGCCCATCACGGCATCATTCCACCGCTGCCCGATGCCGGCGGATTCAGTGTGGTGCTGGTGCTGCCGGACGGCATGGCCGCGGCGAGTCCTCCCGAAAGCGTATAGTTCTGGAGCGCCACCGCATTCGTCCACACGTTTTGCA
>JBOGMI010001122.1:0-1865 GCA_050746645.1 Bryobacteraceae bacterium
CAGTTCCGCCAGCGCGGCTTGCTTGTTCTTCCCGATCGCCGATTCGGCAAACGCACGCTCGCGCCGGGCGGTCTGGTCCTGCGGCGCCAGCTTCAGATAAGCATCCCAGGCCGCGATCGCATCGGCGAAATATCCCAGACTCGCCGTCGTGCGCGCCAGCAGAGCGGCGACGTCTCTCCTTTGCGGCGCTTGTTTGCGCGCGCGAACCAGCAGCGCCAGCGCGGGCTGCCTCTCGTGCAAGGCAATGTCCGCAACGGCCAGGCCGTAGAGCGCGTTCGCGTTTTCAGGCTGCAAATGCAGCGTCTGCGAAAATGCCTTTTGCGCTTGCGCGGCTTTGCTCATGGCCAGCAGATGATTGCCGTAATTGTTCAACAATCCAGGCGAATGCGGCCCAGCGGCGAGCGCTTGGCGATAGAACGGATCGGCTTCGGCGTACTTCTTCTCTTTATCGAGCACGATGGCCAGCAGTTGAACCGATACCAGGTCGCGGGGCTCGGCTTTAAGATGGGCGCGGAGAACGGATTCGGCAGTATGCAAGCGGCCGCTCTTCAGCGCGGCGACGGCTTCCCCGTTCGCGTCCTGCGCGCGCAGCAGAGGCGCGGCGGCGAAAAACAGAATCAGACAACCGAGCCGGAACCACTTCACGCGACTACTTCTTTTTCTTCGGCGAAAGCGCCAGATCGGAAGGCTTCACGCCAGCCGTGTACACCTCCGACATAAACGAATGCGGCCGGTAATGCCCGACGAATCCCACATTCGCTTTGGCGGGGACCTGCATGCCGAGCGCCCAGAACACCGCATTCACCATCAGCCGCCGGAAAGATTCGGTTTCCAGATCGTCGGCCGCGCCCATGGTGGTCGCGAATACGCGCGCGGTTTTGCCGTTGGGAGCGGTGTCGTGATTGGTCCAGGCGACCGGCATCATGGGATGATTCTTGCCCGGCACCGGGAAATCCAGCCCGCCCGGACCCACCCAGGAAAGCACCTGGCCCAGCAGCAGCGGCTTGCAGGTGGGCGGCATCGGAAGCTTCACTTTGTAGACTTCGCTCGTGACCCAGATCTCACCGTTCTTGATGCCGCGCAAAATGGGGCTGCTCGCCGCGCCCGGCGCGAACATCGCTCGCGTGCTCTGCTGGCCGTGTTTGCCCCAGTGCGCCACCCAGGTTTCGCCCAGGAATCTGCCACCAAAACCGCCCACCCATCCAGGCACTTTGCTGTTCCAGGACCATTTCGCATACGTCTTACTGGTCTCAAACCAGAACGGATGCGTCCCGGTGCGCATGGAGATAATCGGCTTCCCCGACTGAACATAATCGACGAAATGCTTCATCTGGCTATCGGGTAAGTCGCGCCAGCGCATGAACTCGATCATCAGATCGGCTTTCTTAAGATCCTCCAGGCCGGGCATGTTGCGTGTTGCGCGCGGGTCGATCGTACCGTAATCGGCATTGATGGAAAACAGCACCGTACACTTGAACCCATAATGCACCGCGAGAATCTTGGCCAGCGCCGGCAGCGCTTCTTCCGAGTGATACTCGCCGCCGTCGCCGGCCAGCATCACGATGTACTTGCCGTTGCCCGGCCCGGGCCAGCCCTGATAGGTAACGCCGGCAGCTCCCAACAAAGGCATTGCTGCTAAACATGCGAGCAACGCGGCAAGTGGCGCGTGCTTTAGCGTGCCGGCGGAGGCTTCAGCCCGCGCTCTTTCGGTGGTCTTAAACATACCTGTCTTTCCTAAAGCATCATGTGTTCTTCCTGGCGCAGCGGGCGGCAGGTACTGCGTTTGATCAGCGATGCCGGCACGACGACGTCGGAGGCTCGCTCCTCTTTTTTCTCGATCTGCGCGATGGCCGCCTTCGCAAGCT
>JBOGMI010001123.1:0-10704 GCA_050746645.1 Bryobacteraceae bacterium
GGAGCCAGCCCGATTCAAGCCTCTCACTTTTCCCTGGGCTACGTGACGCTCGATCCCGCCGGCGGTCAGGTGCCTTGGCATAACCAGGATCAGGAAGAGATCTATTTCGTCGTCGAAGGCTCGGGCGAAATGTGCCTGGGCTCGGAACGCACGCCGCTCGAAGCCGGCCAGGGGGTCTACATTCCTTCGCGGGTGTTTCATCAATTGACCAACACTGGTTCCACGCCTTTAAAGATGATCTATTGCTACGGCCCCGCCGGAGATGTTGCGCATTGGCGTCAGGAATTGGCGGGAACGCTGCCGAAAGCGGGCATCGATGCGCCGCCGTTGCCCGAAGGCGCGCGGCCGCAATGCACGGAGAGCGCATGAACATCGGCATCGTCATGAACGGCGTCACCGGACGCATGGGTTTGAACCAGCACCTGCACCGGTCGATTGCGGCCATTCGCGCGCAGGGGGGCGTCGCGCTTCCGGATGGCGGCGCGGTTATGCCGCACGTTTTGCTCGTGGGCCGCAACGAAGCCAAGCTCCGGGCGATCTCGGCCGAGCATGAAAACTGCCCCTGGACGACCGATCTCGACGCCGCTCTTGCGGATCAAAATTACGCCATCTATTTCGACGCCCAAACCACCGACCGCCGTGTGGAAGCAGTGAAAAAAGCGATTGCTGCCGGTAAACATATTTATTGCGAAAAACCCACTGCGACCACCCTCGGCGATGCCTGCGAGCTTTCCCGCCTGGCGAAGCAGGCAGGCGTGAAAAACGGTGTAGTCCAGGACAAGCTCTGGCTGCCCGGGATTCGCAAGCTGCAAAACCTCCGCGAGCAAGGATTCTTCGGCCGCATCCTCTCGGTTCGCGGCGAATTCGGCTATTGGGTGTTCGAAGGAGACGTGCTTCCCGCGCAGCGGCCTTCCTGGAACTACCGCAAGGAAGAGGGCGGCGGCATCATCCTCGACATGCTTTGCCATTGGCGCTACGTTCTGGACAACGTCTTCGGCGAAGTCGAGGCGGTTTCGTGCCTCGGCGCGACGCACATTCCCAGACGCTGGGACGAATCGGGCAGGGAATACGCCTGTACCGCGGACGATGCCGCCTACGCAACCTTTCGGCTTGCCGGCGGAATCGTGGCGCATTTCAATTCGTCGTGGTCAGTGCGCGTGCGCCGCGACGATCTGCTCACCATCCAAGTGGATGGCGAAAAAGGTTCGGCGGTCGCCGGCCTGCGCCATTGCTGGATCCAGCCCTACGGCGCCACGCCGCGTCCGGTCTGGAACCCGGATGTCGAAAACCCCTTCGATTTCTTCGCGCAGTGGCAAAGAGTCCCCGAGCAGCAGGTTTTCGACAACGCCTTCAAAGTCCAATGGGAACTGTTCCTGAAACATGTCGCCTGTGGAGCCCCGTTTCCCTGGGATCTCCTGGCCGGCGCCAAGGGCGTGGAGCTGGCCGAAAAAGGGCTGGAATCGTGGCGGAGCCGCCGCTGGGTAGATGTCCCGCCACTTTGAACCTGGAGGGCGGAGCATGCAGCCCAATGCCACTCGTGCGCGTCGATCTGGTGTTGTGACGGCCCGCCGCGGGTCGCCCCCGCTGAAGCGTGCGCCACAATTAAATCAGCAACTTAGCAGGAAGTTCAGCTTGATTAAATGCTCATTGAGCAGCACCCTCCAGGCGAGCCTACAATGAAAGAAGGTCTCTCATGCATCCAACTCGCGCGCGTCTCTGGAAAATCGCCGGCTTGCTTTTGTGCTCGGCGCTGCTGGCTTTAGCTCAGAATTGGCAAACCGCCACTACACTGCCAGGCATCGATTTCAGCGGCCTGACCCCGGCACAGAAGGCGACCGCTCTCAAGCTGTTGCGCGAGGACAAATGCGGCTGTCAGTGCGGTATGACCATCGCTCAATGCCGTTTTGCCGATCCTTCGTGCAGCTACAGCCAAGGCCTCGCCTCGGTCATTATCGATTCGCTCCGGCGCGGCAAGACTGCGAAGCAAGCTTTGGCGGCGGCCAACGCGTCCGAGTACGCTCATTTGATCCCGCAAAAGCTGCTGGACGCCGCCGTTGCCATCCCCACCGACAATTCGCCTTCGGTTGGGCCGGCCAATGCTCCCATCACGCTCGTGGAGTTCTCCGATTTCCAGTGCCCTTATTGCGCCGCCGCCGTGCCGCAAATCAAAGCGATCCTCAAGGCATATCCCTCCCAGGTGCGCTTATTCTTTAAGGAATATCCGCTGGATTTTCATCCCCAGGCCGGCATCGCCGCCGAAGCCGCTATTGCAGCCCAAAAGCAGGGCAAATTCTGGGCCATGCACGACACCATGTACGCCCATCCCGACCGCCTTTCGCGCCAGGACCTGATCGCCGACGCCAAAACTCTCGGGCTGAACATGCGGCAGTTCGAAACCGACCTCAATTCCGCCGCCGTGAAGCAGATCATCATGCGCGATGTCAAGGAAGGCGACCGCGCGGGCGTCGAAGGCACTCCCACTCTGTTCATCAATGGCCAGCGCTACAACGGCCCGCTCGATGCCAGCGTCCTCGAACCGATTTTGACCAAGCAGCTAAAGAAAGGCCAAGGCGCAACCACCGTGGCGGCGGTTCGCTAGTATCATGTTTCTGAAGTTTGCTTACTATTCTTCGATTGCGAACGGATGCGGGGACAGGCTACTCTGTCCCAAGCGGTTTTCGCGCGTGGACAGAGCTGCCTGTCCCCCGTTTGCCCGTGGGTTCGCTATAGGAACTTCAGAAACAGGACACTAGCACCCGGCTTTTCAATGCTCGCGGAGATCCTGGCCTTTCATTTGCGCGGGTTGCTCCAGGCCTAAGATGCCCAGGACAGTGGGCGCTATGTCTTTGAGCGCGCCGCCGGGGCGGAGGCGCACTTCGCCGTTACTCATGTAGATAAACGGAACCGGGTTGGTGGTGTGATAGGTGTGCGGACCTTTGGTGGCCGGATCGACCATCATCTCGGCGTTGCCGTGGTCGGCGGTCACCAGCCACGATCCGCCGCAGCGTCTGATGGCGCTGTGAATTTCTCCAAGCCCTGCATCCACCGCTTCGCAGGCGCGAATCGTCGGCTCCAACTTGCCGGAATGGCCCACCATATCGGCGTTGGCGAAATTCATCACGATTAAATCGAAGCTGCCTTGCTCGATAGCCTTCACGATCGTTTGGGTGATGCCGGGCGCGCTCATCTGAGGCTGCAGATCGTAGGTCGCAACTTTCGGTGAAGCGATCAATTCGCGCTCTTCGCCTAGGTAGGGTTTTTCGTTGCCGCCATTAAAGAAATACGTGACGTGAGCGTATTTTTCGGTTTCGGCGACGCGCAGATTCTTCCAGTTCGCCCTTTCGAGCACCTCGGCCAGGATGTTGTCCGGATGTTCCGGCGGCAAGACATAGGGCAGGGTGAAGCTCTTGTCGTAGAGCGTCATCATTGTGTATGTCAAATTCTTCGGCGCGAGCGAGCGCGATGGTTTTTCGAGATTGGCATCGGTGAGAGCCATGGTCATCTCACGCGCGCGGTCGGCGCGGTAGTTGTACATGATGACGCTGTCGCCGTCGCGAATCAGACCCACGGGGTCGTTGCGCTCGTCCACGATGGTGACGGGTTCGATGAACTCGTCGGTAACGCCTCGCTTGTAGGAGGCGCGCACGGCTTCGGCGGGGGATTGAAATTTCGCGCCGTTGCCGAGCACCATGGCGCCGAATGCGCGCTCGATGCGGTCCCAGCGCTTGTCGCGATCCATGGCATAATAGCGGCCGGCGACCGAGGCGATCTTGCCGCTGCCCAGCTCGCGCAGTTTCCGCTCGACCTGTTCGATGTAGCCGATACCGTTTTCAGGAGGCGTGTCGCGGCCGTCCATGAAGCAGTGGACGAAGATGTCTTTCAAGCCGTGGCGCTGTGCCATTTCAAGCAATGCGAACAGATGTGTAAGCTGCGCATGAACGCCGCCGTCGCTGCACAGGCCCATCAGGTGCAGCCGATGTCCCTCGGCTCTCTTCATAGCGTTGAGGAGCGCCGGGCTTTGAAAAAATTCGCCGGAGCGGATCAGGATATCGAGCCGCATCACGTCCATGTACAAGACGCGGCCGGCGCCCATGTTCATGTGGCCCACTTCGCTGTTGCCCATCTGGCCTTCGGGCAAGCCGACGTAGGGTCCGGAGGTGTGCACCAGAGTGTTGGGGTATTGGGCAATGAGCGAATCGTAAACCGGAGTGCGCGCCTGCGCGATGGCGTTGCCCTCGGTCTGAGGAGAAAATCCCCAGCCGTCGAGAATCGTTAAGACAAGCGGCTTCTGTTTTGCCATTGCTACTGCCGGAACGCCTTTCGACCCAGATAAACAGCCGCGTCGCCCAGCTCTTCTTCAATGCGCAGCAATTGGTTGTATTTGGCGATGCGGTCGGTGCGGCTGGCGGAGCCGGTCTTGATCTGGCCTGCGTTGGTGGCCACGGCGAGATCAGCGATGAATGCGTCCTCGGTTTCGCCCGAGCGGTGGGAAATCACCGCGGTGTAATTTGCGCCGGAGGCCAGGCGCATGGTTTCGAGCGTCTCGGTGACCGTTCCGATCTGGTTCAGCTTGATCAAGATCGAGTTGGAGATGCCGCGCTCGATACCGCGCGCCAGGATCTCGGCGTTGGTGACAAAGATGTCGTCGCCGACGAGCTGAATCTTCTTGCCCAAGGCGCCGGTAAGCGCTTTCCAGCCATCCCAATCGTCCTCGGCCATGCCGTCTTCGATGGAAATGATTGGATACTGGCTCACCCACTTCTCGTAAAGCGAGATCATCTGCGCGGCGGTGTGCTCGCTCTTATCGGATTTCTTGAAGACGTACTGCTTTTTGCCGCTCTCGTAGAATTCGCTGGCCGCCGGATCGATGGCGATCGCGACCTGTTCGCCGGGTTTATAGCCGGCCTTCCCGATGGCTTCCACCAGCACGTCGAGCACTTCTTCGTTCGATTTGAGGCTGGGAGCGAAGCCGCCTTCGTCACCGACAGCCGTCGAATAGCCGCGCTTTTTCAAAACGCTCTTCAGATTGTGAAAGGTCTCGACCCCCATGCGCAGAGCTTCGGAAAATTTCTGTGCGCCTACGGGGACGATCATGAACTCTTGAAAATCAATAACATTATCGGCGTGCGCGCCGCCGTTGATCACATTCATCATGGGCACGGGCAGCACGCGCGCGTTGACGCCGCCGAGGTATCGATAGAGGGGTGTGATCTCCGACTCGGCCGAAGCCCGCGCGGCGGCCATGGAAACAGCGAGAATCGCATTGGCGCCCAGCTTGCCTTTATTTGCGCTGCCGTCGAGCGCGATCAATTTGCGGTCGAGCGCGGTTTGATCTTCGGCGTCGAAGCCTTTCAGTGCGGGCGCGATCTTTTCCGTGATGTTGCGGACGGCAGTGCGCGTGCCCTTGCCGAGGTAGCGCGATTTCTCGTTGTCGCGCAGCTCCACCGCTTCGTGCTCGCCCGTGGATGCGCCGGAAGGAACCGCGGCGCGGCCTACGGTACCGTCCGCTAAATGCACGTCAGCTTCGACGGTGGGGTTTCCGCGCGAGTCCAGAATCTCTCTGCCAACTACTTTGATGATTTCCATGTCTGTTTTTTAGGGGGAAATCCTAATTTAGCAGCAGGGGATTGGGCCGCTATGGCTCGGGGTTCAGTTGGTTTGCGCCGGCGCTTGGCGCGGTCGATTGCTTTCCGGGCACGCTAAAATAAAAGATCCCTATGAGGGGTTCGGAAGGTGGTGAGTTGATCATTGGCAGAAGTTCATATTCAAGAGGGTGAAACTCTTGAAAGTGCGCTCCGCCGCTTTAAGCGAAAAGTGCAGCAGGAAGATATTGTAAAGGAGATTAAACGCCATTCCTTCTATTTGAAGCCTGGGGAGAAACAGCGCGCCAAACAGGCGCTGGCCCGCAAGCGCAATCGCAAGAAGCGTCCGAGGGAGATTGAGTGACCGGAAGAGGGGGACGGAGAGCTGTGTCCCCAACAGGCAGTGTTGTTCCCGCAGTATAAACTGCTAGGGACATAGTTCTCCGTCCCCTATCCTACGTAGCGGTTGAAGATGAGGCAGCCGTTGGTGCCGCCGAAACCAAAGCTGTTCGACAAGGCGTAGCGGATCTCCATGGGCCGGGCATGGTTGGGGATGTAATCGAGGTCGCAGGTCGGGTCCGGGTTCTCGTAGTTGATGGTCGGAGGCGCGATCTGGTCGCGTATGGCAAGCACGGTAACTCCGGCTTCCAGACCTCCCGCGCCGCCGAGCAGATGCCCGGTCATCGATTTGGTCGAGCTGACGGCGAGCTGTTTTGCATGCTCCCCGAAAGCCCGTTTTAACGCAATCGTTTCCGCGCGGTCGCCGACTTCGGTTGAGGTGCCGTGCGCATTGACGTACTGCACTTCCGAGGGCGGAATGCCGGCATCGCGCAAGGCATTGCGCATGACGCGGTAAGCACCGTCGCCGTTTTCGGGAGGCGAAGTGATGTGATAAGCGTCGCCGCTCATACCGTACCCGGAGATTTCGGCGAGGATGGGAGCCTCGCGCCGGCGTGCATGTTCCAGCTCTTCCAAAACCAGGATGCCCGAGCCTTCGCCGACGACGAAGCCGTCGCGCTCCCGATCCCAAGGGCGTGATGCGCGATGGGGCTCGTCGTTGCGTGTGGAGAGCGCGCGCATGGCGGCGAACCCGCCGATGCCCATGGGCGTCACGCAGGCTTCGCTGCCGCCG
This sequence comes from Bryobacteraceae bacterium, assembly GCA_050746645.1. Lineage (GTDB taxonomy): Bacteria > Acidobacteriota > Terriglobia > Bryobacterales > Bryobacteraceae > Bog-105. The sequence goes on from JBOGMI010001123.1 coordinate 6,715, forward strand.
CAGATCATCACCTCCGCATCGCCATGCTGGATCATGCGATACGAATCGCCGATCGAATGCGCGCTGGTGGTGCAGGCTGTGGCGGTCGCCGAGTTCGGGCCCTTGGCGCCGTAGCGAAGCGAAACGTATCCGCTGGCCAGATTGATAATGCAGGAGGGAATGAAAAAGGGAGAAATGCGGCTGGGTCCGCGTTCGAGCAGAACTTTGTGCTCGCGCTCGATCACCTCGAATCCGCCGATGCCGCTGCCGATGTAAACGCCGACGCCTTCGGCTTCTTCGGGCGCAATTTTGAGGCGCGCCGAGGCCACCGCAAATTCCGTGGCCGCCATGGCGAACTGGATGAAGCGGCCCATCTTCTTCACGTCTTTTTTGTCGACGTAATGGAGGGGATCGAAATGGCGCACCTCGCCGGCGATGCGGCACGCGAACCCGGCGGTATCGAACTGGGTGATGGGGCCGATACCGTTGGTGCCGGCTCGCAAAGCGGCCCAGGATTGCTCGGTGCCCGTTCCCACCGGGGTGAGCAACCCGACTCCGGTTACGACTACTCTCCGCGGCGCCAATCTACTTCTTCTTTGCTTCGATGTAGTCGATAGCGTCTTTCACCGTTTTGATCTTCTCCGCGTCTTCGTCCGGAATATCGAGGTCGAAGGCTTCTTCGAAAGCCATTACCAACTCCACAATATCGAGCGAGTCCGCCCCCAGATCGTCCACGAACGATGCGCTCGGGTCCACCTGGCTCTCATCCACCCCCAACTGTTCCACGATGATCTGCTTGACCTTTTCTGCTACCGGCATTCAGTATCCTCCTGTTTCTCTCTCAGCGGCTACGCTTGCGGCAAAGCTGCCCAGCCCAACAATCTAAACTACATCATTGGTCGAAAAGAATCGAAGCGGGAGGAACAGCGGCACACTCCTCTGCTTTGCTTCACTTTGGAAAGGCTAGCATGTAGATTGCTGCCGCGGCGCTTGCGTATCTTTTATTTGCACGGTTTTGCCTCCAGCCCGGCGTCGCGGAAAGCGCGCTTTTTCGCCGCACGCCTGGGCCAAGAACCTGCTCCACTCGAAACACCGGCGCTCGACCAGGGCGATTTCCCGCACCTTACCATTAGCGGGCAACTCGCCTTGCTGGAAAGATTGCTGGGCGGCGAACCGGCGATTCTGATCGGCTCCAGCCTGGGCGGATACCTGGCGGCGCTCTATGCAGCGCGGCACCCGGAGATCGAGCGATCGGTGCTGCTGGCGCCTGCTTTCAACTTTGCCCGGCTCTGGCGCGATGCGATTGGACCGGGCGGCCTCGAAGCCTGGAAACGCGAGGGCGTGATCAGCGTATTTCATTACGGGCAAAACCGGCAAGTTCCGCTCTGCTACTCGTTTCTCGAGGATGCCCTCCGCTTCGAGCCTTTCCCCGAGTTTTGTCAGCCGGCTCTGCTCTTTCACGGCAGGCAGGACACTTCGGTGCCGCTTCAGTCCTCTGTGAAATTCGCCGGGCGCCATGCCAACGCGCGGCTGGTGCAGCTCGAATCGGGACACGAGATGACCGATGCGCTGGAGCAGATTTGGCTGGAAGCGCGGCCGTTTTTGTCCAATCGGCTAGTCGATTCGGAGTGCTAGACTAAGGGATGCATCCAGGCTTACATCCAAGCTTGCATCCGGGTTTGCAACTGGGCCCTCGGGATGGCGAATCCATTGCAACTGTGAACGGCAGCTCACGTCCAATTCATTGAAAAGAAGTTACGCGCGAATGACGGGATCTGATACTCCGGGGAAAGAGGTAGAAATAAATCAGACAAACATGGAGCATCCGGAAGCTCAGCCTCAGCCTCAGCCGCAAGCGTTTGGCCGCATGCTGCTCGCCGCGGATCTGGACGAGCCGTGGTTCAAATCGGTGATTCGCAGCCTGCGGGAGGCGATGCACCCGACCAAACTGCCGCCGCTGGAGCTAACCTCGCGCCCGCTCGAAGAAGGCCCCATCGGCAGCATGGGCAAGCCGGAGGAGTCGTGGTTCCGATCCTTCCGCAACAACCTCCGCGATTTCGTGCGCCCGCCCAAGCTCCCGCCGCTGGAGGTGACCTCCAAGCCGGTTGAAGTGGGAAGCATCTGGGGCGCCTATAAGGGCGGCGAGAACCGCTCGCGCATGATTTCCGTCGTGATTCACGTGGTTGTGATTGCGCTGCTGTTTTTGCTCGTGACCACCCCGGCGGTGCAGCAGGAGATGCGGAAAGCGGAAGTGATTTACCTGCCGAAGTGGCTGCCGCCGGCGCCCAAGAAGGCGCAGGGAGGCGGAGGCCAGAAACTGATCAAACCGGTGAGCAAGGGCACGCCGCCGAAACCCGCGATCAAGAAATTCATAGCTCCCAAAATCCCGATTCCCAAGCCCAAGCTGCCGGTGGCGCCCAGGATCACCGCGCCCCTGCCGCCCATCGTTGCGGAAAATTATGCCGACCCGCTGAGCAAACTGCATCAGTTTTCACCCGGTCAAGGCGCGGGCGGCGGTATCGGCAATGGCAGCGGCAGCGGCTTTAACCCGGGGCAGGGCGGCGGAGTCGGCGGCGGCGTCTATCAGATCGGCGGCGATGTTTCCGAACCCGTGCTGCTGGTCAAAGTAGAGCCGGAGTATTCGGAAGAAGCGCGCAAGGCCAAATATTCGGGCACGGTGATGCTCTCCATCATCGTGGACAAGAACGGCTTGCCGCGGGATATCAAAGTGGTTCGTCCGCTGGGTCTGGGTCTGGATCAAAAGGCGATTGAAGCGGTTTCCAAGTGGCGCTTCAAGCCGGCGATGAAAGACGGCCATCCGGTAGCGGTGCAGGCGAACGTGGAAGTGAATTTCCGGCTGCTGTAAGAAAAACTCTCAGCTAAGAGCTAACAGCTAATAGCTCTCTCACAGATACGTTTTGAACTCGATCACGTCGCCGTCCTGGACGACGTATTCTTTGCCTTCGGTGCGCAGCTTGCCGAGCTCGCGAGCCCGCGCGAAGGAGCCCGCCGCGACCAGTTCGTCGTAGCCGATGCACTCGGCGGAGATAAAGCTTTTCTCGAAGTCGGAATGGATAACGCCGGCGGCTTGCGGCGCTTTGTCGCCCGCGTGGATGGTCCAGGCGCGGGTCTCTTTTTCGCCGGTGGTCAGATAAGTGCGCAAGCCGAGCAGTTGGTAGGCTTCGCGAATGAGGTTGGCGGCCCCGGTGTCGGCAACGCCTAGCGCGTCCAGGTACTCCTTGCGCTCCTCTGGGGCGAGCATGGCCAGCTCGGCTTCTATTTCGGCGGAAACCACGATGGTGCCGGTGTCGTGGCGCTCTCTGGCGTAGTTGCGCACTTGCTGCACGTAGGTGTTGGCATCGGCTGAAGCCAGATCGTCTTCGGCGATGTTACAGGCAAACAGGGTAGGCTTGGCCGTAAGCAGAAAAAAACCCTTCACGGTCTGCTTCTCCTCTGGCGTGAGATCCAGCGTGACCACCGTTTTGCCCGCGTTCAGGTGCTGTTCCAGCTTTTCCAGAAGCTCCAGGTCGCCGGCGGCTTTCTTATCACCGGTTTTGGCGGCTCTCTGCTGCTTAGCCTTTCTCTTCTCGATCGACTCGAGGTCGGCCAGCATCAGCTCGGTATGGACGATTTCGATGTCGCGCACCGGATCGATGGTGTCCATTACGTGCTCGATATTGGCGCTCTCGAAGCAGCGCACCACTTGCACGATCGCATCCACTTCGCGGATATGGCCGAGAAACTGGTTGCCCAGGCCTTCGCCTTGGCTGGCGCCCTTGACGAGCCCCGCGATATCGACCAGCTCGAAAACCGCGGGGACGATCTTCTGCGACCGGCTCATGCGCGCCAGCACGTCCAGGCGCTCGTCGGGGACGGTAACGATTCCCGTATTCGGCTCGATGGTGCAAAAGCGATAATTGGCGGCCATTGCCTTGCGCGTTTGCGTGACTGCATTGAAGAGGGTGCTCTTTCCGACATTCGGAAGGCCCACGATACCGGCTGCTAACATTC
>JBOGMI010001124.1:0-1389 GCA_050746645.1 Bryobacteraceae bacterium
CATTTTCAATCCGAACGCGAAACAATAGACAGTGAGCATGACCAGACGAAACTTCCTTTCGTCGGCACTCGGCGCCGGCTTGGCCGTTCAAGGCTCCCGGGCAGCGGATTCATCCGGAAGGCGCCCGCCGAATTTCGTATTATTTCTCGCCGACGATCTCGGCTACGAAGACCTTTCCTGCTACGGCAGTAAGGAAATCCGGACGCCGAACATTGACCGCATGGCGAAACAGGGGGTGAAGCTGGAGGATTTTTATGCCTTCCCCACCTGCAGTCCGTCGCGGGCAGCGCTGATGACCGGGCAGTATCCCATGCGTTCCGGAATCGTGCGCGTGCTGATCCCGCGAGAACATTTCGGCATGCCGGACTCGGAAATTACGCTCGGCCAGGAACTCCAGCCGCTCGGCTACCGGACCGCCTGCATCGGAAAATGGCATTTGGGCGATCGCCCGCGCTACGACCCGAACCATCACGGCTTCGACTATTTCTACGGCCTCCACTACAGCAACGACATGACGCTGCCCAAGGTGGACTTTCCTCCGCTGTATCTGTACCGCAACGAGAAAATCATCGAATCGCCGGTACACCAGGCTACGCTGACTCAGCGGTATACAAAGCAATCGATCGAGTTCATCGAACGCAACAAAGACAGGCCGTTTTTCTTATATCTGCCCTACGACGCGCCGCACATTCCCCTTGCGGTCTCGAAGGCGTTTCGCGGCCGGTCGCCATACGGCCGCTATGGGGATGCGGTGGAAGAGATCGATTGGAGCGTGGGGCGGGTTTTCGAGACGCTGAAATCGCTGGGCCTCGACAAGAATACGGTAACGGTCTTCACCAGCGACAACGGCGCCGCCGTCCACACCAGATTTTTGAAGCGCGCCGGCAGCGAAGGACCATTTCGCGGCAGCAAGGGCACGACATGGGAAGGCGGTGTCCGTGTTCCGTGCATTTTCCGCTGGCCCGGGCATCTGCCCGAAGGCGAGACGCTTACCGGGATTACTTCGCTGATGGACATCTTCCCCACGTTTGTTCAAATGGCGGGCGGGAAGCTGCCGGGCGGGCGAATTATCGACGGTAAGTCGCTGGTGGATTACATGGAAGACAAATCGGGATGCCCCAACGATCGATTCTTCTACTATTACGGCAGGCGCCTGTTTGCGGTGCGAGTCGGGGACTGGAAACTAAGTTTCATCGAACGCCATCGCACGCCCAAAGGGCACCTTACCAAGCCGGTTTACTGCCATCCGCCGCGGCTCTACAACCTTGTCCAGGACCCCGGAGAGCGGCACGATGTGGCGAGCGAGCATCCGAAGATCGTCGACCGGCTCTCGGAAGTGGCACTCGATTTTCAAAGCACGATGGACCCGGGGCGATTGCCGCCGGCGTA
>JBOGMI010001125.1:0-1046 GCA_050746645.1 Bryobacteraceae bacterium
CGGCTCATGTTGAAACCGGTAATCAGCAGCACAATAAATCCCACGCACATCAGCGGCAGCATCAGCAGGGCCCACAGGATCAGCGAGAAGCGCTTGGCATGCGCCGAGGCCACACCAAACATCATCATGATGTTGGCCGCCACCCATTGGAACGAACCCAGACTACCCGGGGCCTGCGGTACCACGCTGCTCAGACGCAGCAGAACCATGGCGGTGAAGGAAGCCGCCCAGGGCGAGGGCAGCGAACTCGCCTTCACCACCGCATAGATGGGCAAAGTTTCCGCCATCATATAAACGCCGCTGACCAGAAAGGCGAAATACAGGTAGCGCGAATGACCAATCAAGTGCAGATCTTCCAGCAGCGTATTGAACCAGCGCGGAATGCGCAGGCCGAAAATGCGATCGAGCGACTGCGTTTTGGCATACATGCCGCAGGCGATCAGGATGGCGCCGACGATCAAGGCGATACCCGCAACGTAACCGCCCTTCGCCAGCAATCCCGGCAGCTCCCCCAGATGCAGGCAGTAGAGAAAAGCGGCCATCATCCAGACGCCATCGAAAATACGCTCGATGACCGCCGAGGCAAAGATCACCGAGAGCGGAATCTTGGACGATCTCGAGAGGAGGAAACAGCGGATCAGCTCGCCCGCCCGCAGCGGCAGCACTTCGTTGGCAAACAATCCGACGTACACCGCCTGCGCCGCGTGGAGGAAGCGCACCGGAGCCACGGGCCGCAGCAGCAGTTTCCAGCGCCAGCCGTCCAAAAGGTATACACAGGGGCCGCACACGATGGCCACCCCGACCCAGCCCCAATGCATGTGCCGGATCTCGCTCCACAGGCTCGGAAGGTGTGCGCCCGAGAAGACCCACCACAGGCAGGCTGCCGAAATGGCGATGGTGGCGGCGAGCGTAGCCCAGGATTTGACCTTGCCGGTGCGCTCAACACGCCGCAGAGGCTCAGTCTGCGTACTCAAAGTACTCATCTTATCGTCCGCCAATGAGGCGCCTCCGCGCTTTTCTCTTTCGGTACACTTGCGCTGAGATGC
>JBOGMI010001126.1:0-5269 GCA_050746645.1 Bryobacteraceae bacterium
AGCGCAAGCATGGCCGTGAGGATCTGGTGCTGCCGATCTCTCTGCTGCCGTATTTTAGTAACTATCGCTGGCCGGGAAATATTCGCGAGTTAGAGAATATCGTCGAGCGCTTAGTCGTTCTGACTCCGGGAAACGAAATCGCGGTGTCCCATCTCCCGGCCTTTCTGCGCAAAGAGCACGCGTCTGTCGATGAGCTGAATCTCGATCTCCCGCCGCAAGGCATCAGCCTGGAGGCGATTGAGAAAGAGCTGATCTTGAAGGCGCTCGCGAAATTCCAGTGGAACCAGACGCATGCCGCCAAGTATCTTGACATCAGCCGCAAAGCGCTCATCTATCGCATGGAGATGCATGGGATCCGCGCCGAAACCGGCAATGCCGAAACGGAGCCGCAAGCGTGAGCGACCCTGCTGCTCTACTGCATCGCCAGCGAATCCAGCAGCCATAAAGCACCCAGAGCTCCGCCGCCCAGCAGCATGATCTTCAGAGTGGTCATAGCGGATGCGCGCTTCGAGTATCGCTGCGGCGCATATTCTTCTGTATTCAGCAGTTGTTCGTTTTTTTCTTCGGGCATACCCTTTTCATTGCAATTCGCGGACCAGTGGGGCAGACGATCTTTTTTTGCTGCCTGCCGGCTCCCCCCAGACGAGCGACAGACGACAAAAAAGATGGCCTGTCTCACCTGCTGCCCCAAAACGCACAGCCGAGCCCTTTTTGAGACACCGGCAGCTAAGCTGCTTGAATAACACACCGCTAAGTTATTGGAAATCGCGAAGCGTTGGATTGGCACCGGGCATGCATAGGTATAGGCAGGCGTCGCAATGAGCGCCATTGCAAAAGGAGAACAGAATGAGCAAGGCAACCAAAGTCAACATCGAAGACACCCTCAAGCGTCCGGATCAAGACAGCATTGCCGCTCGCGCTTACGAGCGGTGGCGGCAGCGCGGTTTCCCGGAAGGTTCCGCCGAAGAAGACTGGCTTGAAGCGGAACGCGAGCTCGACATGAGCGAAGCCGAGCAGATGGAAGCTGCCTGAAGGGCTACGGTTCCGGCGCGGTTCGCAGGACCACGCCGGAACCGCTTCCTGTTATATACCCAAAGGAGAGAAGAAAATGCCAAGGATAGAAATGATCAAGCGCGAGGGAAATCAATCGGTCGGCCGTAGCAGGGAGCCGTTCGCCGAAGCGCTGCGGAAGGAAAAGACGATGCTCGAAGCATGGCTTTGGGACCGTATGCAGAGCCTGCAAGGCGGACGTGTGCCGCTCGACGACGATGGTCCGGTGATGCATGAGCAATTTGTCTCGATCTTGCAGAACGATCTGGGGCGCGACAAGCTGAAGGCCATCGATCATGCGCTGCGTCGTTTGGAGACAGGCGAGTACGCGACTTGCGAGGACTGCGGCGACGGGATTCCGGAAAAGCGCTTGCGCGCGGTGCCGTGGGCGGCTTACTGTCTCGATTGCCAGGACCGGATTCCGGTATACGGGAGTCCTCCACCTGGCCGCCCACTGGCCGCCTGAAGGAACACTGCTCTAAATCGGGCATCCGTGGCTCTTTTGGCACAGCTTCCAGCGCTCCATGCCGGCGGAAGTTCAAGCATTTTGGTCGGTTATGAATGGCACGCCGATTGCTCTTCATAACTACGAAAGCAAAAGGAGAAAAACAACTATGTTTCGTCACTTAAAAGCTCTAACCCTGATGTCGGCTCTTGGATTCGGAGCTCTGGTTCCTTTGCCGATGCTGGCGGGGACGATGCCGGGCTCGGCTAGCCAAACGGCTTTACCCGCCAGCGCCAATGCGCGCATTGCGCAGCAGGTCCGGCACGAGTTGCTGATGCTGCCGTATTACGGAGTTTTCGATAACCTCGAATTCAACGTAGGTAACGACGCGGCAGTAACTCTCTTCGGTCAAGTCACTCGCCCGACTCTCAAGAGTGATGCGGAAGGAGTCATCAAACACATCGAAGGCGTGACCAGCGTGGATAACCAAATCCAGGTGCTGCCGCTTTCCTCGATGGACGACCGCATTCGGTTTGCGGTATTCCGGGCGGTCTATGGCCAGGCTCCGCTGAACCAATATGCGCTGCGAGCGGTGCCGACGATCCACATCATCGTGGAAAACGGGCATGTCACGCTGGAAGGCGCAGTCGCCAGACAATCGGATAAGAACATTGCGAATATCGCCGCCAATGGCGTTTCGGGTGTCTTTTCCGTAACCAACAATCTGCGGGTTGACAGCTAAACCCGGCGGGGCAGACCACCGTTGTTCGTGGTTTGCCTCGCTCCACTCAGGCACAGACGGCACAAACCAGCCGTCTGTGCCATTTTTTTTGAGTCGGCCGGCCCTGCTTTTTCGTAATTGCTATTGAGAGGCGAAAATACGGATTCGTTGGCGGCCATCCTCACATCGCGCGCTACGGCGGAGGAAAGAACCAGTAACCCGAGTTTTGCGTCCGCTGTCGAAACCCATAAGGCCATGGTGTACAGCATCGCCTGGCATTTTTTGCGAGACCGGCCGCTCGCCGAGGAGCTGGCGCAGGACGTGTTTTTGGAGCTGCATCGCCATTGGAAATCGATGAAATCGGCGGAACATATTCTTTTCTGGCTGCGCAGGACGGCGGTCAACCGCGCCATCGATCGAGTGCGCAAACGCAAAATCCGCGCTGAAACCAGCCTGGAGGAAATCAGCGAGCCGACCGTGCTCGAGCAGATCCACGATACCTACTTGTCGGCCTATCTGGAGCGCATGGTGGCATCGCTTCCCGAAAAACAGCGAGCCGCCATTGTGCTGCGCTACCAGGAAGATATGGAGCCGGAAGAGATCGCCGGATTACTGAATATGAACGTAAGCACGGTGAAAACGCAAGTTGCGCGCGGCCTGGAGCTGCTGCGGTCCAAGACCGCGCACCGGCTGCGCGGGGAAGGAAAGCTGGGATGACGCCGTTCGAAGCAGAACTGAAGCGGGCGCTGGCGCGGCGCGAGCCGTCTGAAGATTTTTCCGCGTGCGTGCTCGCCAAGACCCAGGTGGGGCAGACGATCGCTTTTCGTCGTCTGCCGAGGCGACTGCTCACTTGGGCGCTGGCGGCGGCACTGCTGCTGTCGTTGGGCGGCATCGCCTACCAGCGGCACGAGCGCGCCGTGCGCGGCCAGGAGGCCAAGCAGCAATTGCTTCTGGCTTTGCAGATCGCGGGATCGAAGCTACACCAGGCGCGGCAGCAGGTGATGGCAGTGGAAGGAATGGAAATCGAATGAACAAAGGCTACATAAAAAGCATGGGCATGCTCCTTGCGCTGGCAATCCCGGCGTGGGCGGCGGGCGGGATTCAATTCCCCGTGGATTTGGAAAATCTGGCGGCGCGCGCGACCGAATCGGTCAACGTCACGCTGGACGCTTCCATGCTCCATCTCGCGAGCGATTTTCTGGGAAACAACGATCCGGATCAGGCGAAAGTGAAGCACATCGTTTCGAAGCTGAATGGCGTTTACGTGCGCAGCTTCGAGTTCGACAAGCCCGGCCAGTATTCGATGAGGGATGTAGCCAAGATCCGCGCCCAATTGAAAAAACCCGAATGGACACAGATTGTAGGTGTGCAGTCGTCTAAGGGAGAACACACCGAAATCTACGTCAAGAAGAACGGAAACCAGGTGGGCGGATTAGTGGTGCTCGATGCCGAGCCGAAGGAGCTGACTATTGTAGATATCGACGGGGCGATCGATCCAAAAGAACTAAGCGAACTGGGTGGTCAAATGGGCATCCCGAAGGTCAAGATCAAGAGCATGGGGCTCGCTCCTCAACTCTCCGGCAGCCGTTAGCCATGCGAAAAATGCTGGCGATTCTGGCGCTTGCCTGCGCGCTGCCTACGGCGCTGCCCGCGGGCCAATTCGATCGGCTGGTTCGAGAATTTGCCCGCGAGAGCGGGGCGAAACAAACACACATCCCCTTCTTTTGGCTGGGGCGCTTTGTGGTTGCGGTCTCGCGCCCGGCGGGCACGAGCGGGCTGCACCTGGCCGTATTCGAGCACCCGGGCCTTGCGCCGCAGGGCTTTGTCAGGTTGACGAACAAAGCCGTTGCGGGCCTCGGCTGGACGCCCATCATCCGGGTCCGCTCGCGCAACCGCGAAACAACCAACATTTATGCGCGGCAGCACGGCCGTAAGCATTTGCAGTTACTCATCGCTACGCTCGACAACGAAGATGCGACTTTTGTGGAAGTGCGCATCCGGCCACAAAAGCTGATCAGATTCGTAGACGAGCAGCGGGAGAACGCGGAGCATCACGGACGATGAACCAGATTCCCGTCATCCCGCTACGGAACCCCGACCGTCAGCGAGGAGTCCGGCACGCGCGCACTCAAGCGAGACGCGAACAGCAGAACGAGGCTGCCGATCAGATACACGCCGGTCGTGCAACTGAGCGCCGTGCTCAGGCCTACCTTCTCCGCTAGAAGTCCGATGGTAACCGGGGCCGCACCGCCTCCCAGCCAGCCAACCATATTCATCACGCCGGCCGCGGTGCCACGTGTCTCGGGTGGGATGACGTCGTACATCGAAGCAAAAATATTGGCGTCGTAAATCCCTTTAAACAGTCCCCAGCCGGCCAGAGCCGCGGCAACAATCACCATCGAGGTTGTCTGGCTGCAGATCAGAATGAACGGTGCACCGCAGAGCAGCGCGGCCGATTGAACCGCGATCCTGCCGCCGCGATGCTTTGCCCGTCTGCGATCGGCCAGCCAGCCGCCCAAAGGCGACCCGCACATGCTGGCAAACTGAACGAACAGTGTGGCCGACAGACCTGCCAGCGCGACGCTCAACCCGAAGCGATCATAGAGAAACTTTGGCATCCACGAGAGTAAGACCATGGCCACGAAATTGGCGCAGCAGAAGCCGCCGAGCAGAAGCATCGCCGCGGGCCGCCGGCCCAGGATGCGAAAGAATCGAGCGAGCGACAGCTTTTCGCTGCTGCTTTTGATCTGCGCCGGCGTCCGGTGCGGCTCGCGCAGCCAGCGCAAAAGAAAAAGCCCCAGAATCATGCCCAGACATCCAAAGACCACAAACGACCAGCGCCAGCCGAAATGCTCGCCAATCAGTCCGGCGAAAAACCCTCCTGCGATGGTTCCCACATAAACGCTGGTTTGATGCGTCCCCATGGCGCGCGAGCGCGTTTCCGATCCATGATAGTCGCTGATCATGGACATGGAAGCGGGATAATAGACGCTCTCGCCGACGCCTTCGGCGGCCATAAAGCCTAGTAACTGGTGGAATCCGCGTGCGAGCGA
>JBOGMI010001127.1:0-1405 GCA_050746645.1 Bryobacteraceae bacterium
ACAACAAGCAGCAACGCAATCGCCGAGAAGATTCCTCCCAGCAGGGCCGGCGAGCGGCGGGCGACGAGGCTTGCCGCAATGCGGCCGTCCATCGATTCGACTCCGCTGAGCGCCAGCTCGGGGTTCACCTGCCGAACTGTTTTCTGCAGCGCCAGACCCAAAGCGCCCGGCCGCATGCTGCCGCGCACCACCACAAAGAGATTGCTGTCCGGGCGGTCGATGTAAGGATAATAAACCGCGCCTTGCGCCGTATCGTCCGTAAGTCCGGCTTGCTTAATGCTGCCAACAACTCCAACGATTGTGAACGCCTCGCTATCCGGTCCCGGCTCAATCCCGGGAAACACCCGATGGCCCAAAGCCCTCTGGTGCGGCAAGTAATAGCGCACAAAATCTTTGTCCACTACGCAGACTCGCGCTTTCCGGCGTGAATCGGCGCCGGTGAGAAAGCGTCCTGCCTTCAACGTAAAACCCATCGCTTGGAAATAGTTGCCGGCAACGCCGTACGCGTAAACTCCGCGCGGCGATTCGCCGGGGCGGAGGACATGCCCTCCCACAACGGCGGAGCTCTTGCCGTTCTTACCGCTGAAAGGGATGTTGGTTGCCACGCCTGCCGAGGAAACTCCCGGCCGATTGTCAAGTTTGGTTACTAACCTCTGAATAAACGCAAGCCGGGATTCGGGAGAGGGATATTTGCTTCCGACCAGAGAAACTTGCCCCGCGATGACGTGATCCGGCTGAAAACCAGGTGACACATCCATCGCGCGTTTGAGGCTTACGCCGAGGAGCCCTGCCCCGGTAAGCAGCACGAATGCCAGCGCAATCTGAGCGACGATGAAGCCGTGCCGCAAAGTTTGCGCCGCGCGCCCAGCCGTTCCGCCGCGTCCCTCGGACCGGAGCGCATTGGCCGGATTCCGCCGAAGATGAAACCAGGCGATGGGCGCGGCAAGTATGATGCCTAAGAGAATCGCACCGATCACAGCAACCAATGCCAGCCTCCCATCGAACACGATCTGAGCGCCAAAGGGTAAACGGTCCGCCCCTAGCAAAGTGACCAGGCGGATTCCGCCTGCTGCTACTGCAAGGCCCAACAGTCCTCCGAGGAGGGTAAGCAGCGTCGTCTCAGCCGCTACTTCGCTCATCACGTGCGCCCGGCTTGCCCCCAGAGCCTGGCGCACCGCCAGCTCTTTCGAATGCGCAGTGGCCCGGACAAGAAGCAAATTCGCAAGATTCACCATGCCGATCAGAAGCAAAACGAGCACACCGGCTTCGAGCAGCAGTAGCGTGGGACGGATCGACGCCACCTGATCGGCATGGAGTGGCACGACGAGCGAGCGAAATCCGGCTGCCTTAACGAGTTTCGCTATGGGGTCGTGTTTCTCCACGGCGTTGTTCAGCGCATCGACTT
>JBOGMI010001128.1:0-4697 GCA_050746645.1 Bryobacteraceae bacterium
AGCAGACTCAGTCACTGAAGTGCACTCACCACTGCTGCCCGCTGAGTCCCACTCTGTATTCTCTCTGTGTCTCACTCCTCATCACATCTCCTCACCTCGTATCGTATACATCGTATTAGTTCAACAGATTTACAGTCTGCAGCTCTACTCCGCTGTACTACGTCGAGGCACGTTCGTATCGGTCCTCTCTCGTTTCCCCTTCTCCCTCCGAGCCTCGCCATGTCTGACAACACCTCCAGCTCCTCCGTCCCGATGAAGCTGCTCAACAATGACAACTTCAGCGAGTGGAAGGCCAGTATGGAGGCCGCGCTCAAGGAGAAGCGTCTGTGGAAGTACGTCGCCGACGCCACCGGCGACGCCAACGACGAGGACAACGCGGCTGCCCACGGCTTCATCATGCGTCGCATCGAACACCAGCAACGTGAGCACGTCGCTGACGGCCTCAACGCGCACGGCGCGTGGAAGGCGCTGTGTTCCGCCCATGAAAAGCAAGGCCCGCAGGCCGAGGTGCGCTACCTTCAATCCCTCATGTCTACTCGCTACGTGGACGGAGTCAGGATGGAGGACCACCTCAGCGCCATGAAGGAGATCTTCGCTCGGCTGCACGCCATCGGCACCGAGCTCAAGGAGCGCACCAGAGCGTCGCTCATCCTCGCATCGCTGCCGGCCTCGTGGTCGGCACTCAGCGCTACGCAGACCTCCGCTGCAACCGACAGCAGTCCGACGACTGTTGCGTCCGTGTCGCACGCACTGCTGCAAGAGCAAATTCGCCGCGCCAACGAGGCACGCAACACGCAGCAAATCGAGTCGGCCGCTGCACTGCTGGTCGCCGCGGGCGGCAAGCAGAACAAGCAGGAAAAGGCGTCCCACACTAACGGCAAGAAGTGCGCGTGGTGCCTCAACCTCAACCACACGGAAGACGAATGTCGCGGCAAGGCCGCCGGCAAGCCCAGACGTCTCCCTGGCAACGCCGGCGACGCCGCCGCGCATATCGTCGGCCCCACTTCGAGCTTCGCGTTCACTGCTACAGCCGCACCTATCGACAGGGGCGCGTGGGTGATCGACTCGGCTGCTTCTGACCATTACTGTAGCCAGCCTGCTATGTTCACCACTCTCGCACCGGCGAGCAGCATCATCACCGTCGGCGACGGGCGTACCGTAGCCGTGACAGGCATCGGCTCTGTACGCTTCAGCACACGCGTGCCCGGTGAGGAAGATCTCTCCATCACCCTGACCGGCGTCAGCCTCGTACCGGCAATGACCGTCAACCTGCTCTCCGTCCACCGACTGGCAGTGGCAGGCCTCAACGTCACGTTCAATCGTGATCACTGCTTCATACGCAAGGGCGAGAGGACCATCGGCGTCGGTGACCAGCTCGACACAAGTAACCTGTGGAAGCTGCGCACCGCACCAGGCCCTACTCCGCCCGTCCCGTCCGGCTTTACAGCCTCGCCGTTCACCAGCGCCCTACTCGCTGCAGGGGAGGAGTCTTCTCTGCCTGCTGTTCAGCTGTGGCATGAGCGCATGGGACACCTGCACCACAACGCTGTGGCGCGTCTGCTCGACCAACGTATGACCGCCGACGGACCGACCGCTCCGCTGCTTTCGGCCGGCGCGACCGCCCCTCATTGCGAGGCCTGCGTCATGGGCAAGCAGCACCGCGCCCCCGTGCCGCACACAAAGGGCAAGAGAGCCGCGCGACCGCTGTACCGCATCCACGCTGATGTGTGTGGGCCGTTCAGTACGCGCTCCCATACGGGTGCCCGGTACCTGCTTCTGCTGGTGGATGACTACAGCCGCTACAAGTGGCATCGCTGCATGGCCACGAAGGACGAGGCGTTCGCGCTCATCCAACAATACGTCGCTGCCAGCGAGGCCATGCACGGCCATCGCGTCAGCGTGCTCCACACGGACAACGGCGGCGAATTCGTCTCCAACGCTTTCGACTCCTGGCTGAAGCAACGTGGCATTCGTCGCGAGCTAACCGTCGCTCACACGCCGCACCAGAACGGCGTCGCTGAGCGCACTCTCCGCACCATCGTCGAGATGGCGCGCGCCTTACTGTTCGCCGCACGCTTGCCCAAGTCGTTCTGGGCACTTGCCGTTGCAACAGCAGTGTACGTCAGCAATCGCTGCCCGACCGTCAGCCTCAGCAACCGCACGCCGTTTGAGGCGTGGTGTGGTCAGAAGCCCACCATCGCCCACATGCGTGTCTTCGGCTGCCTGGCTTACGCGCACGTCCACAGGTCGAAGCGCGACAAGCTCGACCCCAAGGCCGTGCCCTGCACGTTCGTCGGCTACTCGCCCGACTCTACTGGGTATCTACTTTGGGACGGCCATAAGGTCCTCACCACGCGCGACGTCTACTTCGTCGAACATAAGCTCGGCGCCTCTGCAGGGGAGGCTGGGGAGGCAGAGAACACCTTCGGTACCGACGTCAACGCCGACGCGAGTCAGTCCAGTGCTGCACTTGCGCCTCCGCCCGTCGTTCCCGCCGTTTTGCAACCAGCCGTTGCAGATCCGGCGGCCGCTCAGCCAGTCGCTGCTCAGCCAGTCGCTGCTCAGCCAGTCGCAGCTGAGCCAGCTGCAGCATCCCAATCACAGCTGTCGTCCAAGCAGCTGCAACGTAAGAAGCACGTTCAGCAACTGCGACAGCTCAAGGCGGACCTCCCGCGCGACCTGGCCGGATTGACTGACCATCTGCAGGCCGGGCCGAGAGACCTTGCGACATCCACCGTCGCACCGACCGCACCTGCACCCTCATCCGTCGCCCATTTTGCTTTCGTCGCCCAAGCCGGTCTGACCGCCACCGTCAATGATGGCGCAGCCGACCCGCTGACGTTCCGCGAGGCCATGGCGAGCGCGCAGCAGGCGAAGTGGCGCACTGCCATGGACAGCGAGATGCAGTCGCTGGCAAAGGCCGGCACCTACACGCTCGTGCCGCTGCCCGCCGGCCGTACTGCGATCGGCTGCAAATGGGTCTTCAAAACCAAGCGTGGCGCAGATGGCGCAGTCACCAAGCACAAAGCGCGCCTCGTGGCTAAGGGCTTCCTGCAGCGGTATGGCGTCGACTACGACGAGACGTACGCTCCAGTCGCACGCTACCCGTCCATCCGCGCTCTGCTCGCACTCGCAGCACACCACGACTGGGCGCTGCATCAAATGGACGTCAAGTCGGCGTACTTGAACGGCGACCTGGAGGAGGAGATCTACATGGCACAGCCCGACGGCTACGACGCAACAGGGACAGGCCAGCTCGTGTGCAAGCTCAAGAAGAGCTTGTACGGACTCAGACAGGCCGCGCGGACGTGGCATCTCAAGATGGATGAAGCCCTCAAAGCGCAGGGCTTCGCCGAACTTGCGGCTGACCCGTGCGTCTACACGCGTAACCAAAACGGTCACGTCATCATCATCGCGCTGTACGTAGACGACCTACTGCTTGCCTCCGATGACATCGCCACACTCACTGGACTGAAGGCCTCACTCGCCAGTCAGTTCGAGATGGAGGACATGGGTGAGGCCAGCTTCCTTCTGGGCATCGACATCCGCCGCGACCGCGCAGCACGCGTTCTCAGCATCGGCCAAGCCGCCTACGTCACCGCCGTATTGCAACGCCACGGCATGGATGACTGCAAGCCGGCCGTAGCGCCCATGAGCTACGACGCAGCCAGCCAGCTCGTCAAGGCGCCAGATGACCTCGTGGTCACCGACGCTACCACGCGCGAGTATCAGGCCATCATCGGCAGCATCATGTTCGCTATGCTCTGCACCCGCCCTGACATCGCGTTCGCAGTCACACGACTCGCGCAGTTCGCCAGCAAGCCTTCACCGGCGCACGTCGTCGCACTCAAGCACCTGGTGCGCTATCTTCGTGGCACCATCCACCAGCGCATCACCTACTCCGGCACCGGCAGTGTCATCAGCCAACCTGCGCTGGTCGGCTACTGCGACTCGGACTGGGGCCAGCGGCTAGATGATCGTCGCTCCGTCACCGGATACGTGTTCAAGCTCGCCGGCGGCGCTATCAGCTGGCAGAGCAAGAAGCAAAAGACCGTCGCACTGTCCACAGTCGAGGCGGAGTACATGGCCACGACGCATGCGACCAAGGAGGCCATCTGGTGGCGCTCTTACCTCGCCGGCCTTGGGCACGACATGACCGCGCCCACCGTGTTGCTCTCGGACAGTCAGGGCAGTATCGCGCTGGCCAAGAACCCTGACCACCATGCTCGGACCAAGCACATCGATGTGCAGTACCACTTCATCCGACAGCACGTAGCATCACGCACCATCGACTTGCGGTTCATCAGCACGACCGAAATGGCTGCTGACATCCTCACCAAGTCACTCGAGCGCGTCGCCCACGAGAAGGGCAGGCACTTGCTCGGCATGCTGGCATAGGCCCAGCTCGAGGGGAGGTGTTGGCAAAGGCACGCTGAGCCCATGCTACATGCACGACGCGTGGAGCAGAGCGAAGCGACCTGCCAGCACAGCGTGAGGTGAAGACTTGATACGGCGCGAGCCTGGCGCGAGTTGCGTGTGAGCTGTCCGAAGTGCACCGAAGGGATCGAGAAGCAGACTCAGTCACTGAAGTGCACTCACCACTGCTGCCCGCTGAGTCCCACTCTGTATTCTCTCTGTGTCTCACTCCTCATCACATCTCCTCACCTCGTATCGTATACATCGTATTAGTTCAACAG
>JBOGMI010001129.1:0-1637 GCA_050746645.1 Bryobacteraceae bacterium
TGAACCGCCCCGGCTTTCCCGGAGGCTCCAACCTTTGAGAGGATTGGGGCATGAACACAGAGAAGCGGTACTCACCTGAGGTACGGGAGCGGGCGGTTCGGATGGTGCTGGATCATCAGGCCGAGCACGGTTCGCAATGGGCAGCGATTGGTTCGATCGCGACGAAGTTCGGCTGTACGGCGGAGACGCTGAGACGCTGGGTGCGACAGGCTGAGCGTGATCGTGGGTTGCGTGCGGGGCCGACAACCGAAGAACGCGATCGCATCAAGCTGCTCGAACGCGAAGTCAAGGAGCTGCGCCAGGCCAACGAGATCCTGCGCAAGGCCAGCGCGTATTTTGCCCAGGCGGAGCTCGACCGCCGGTTCAAGCCATGAAGGCGTTCATCGACGAGAACAAAAGGACCTACGGGGTCGAGCCGATCTGCAAGACGCTGCCGATCGCCCCGTCGACGTACTACGAACACGCGGCAAGGCAACGCGACCCGGCCAAGGCGCCGCCTCGGGTACAGCGGGACGTGACGCTGAGCGAGCATATCCGGCGTGTCTGGGAAGAGAACTTCCGGGCCTACGGAGTCCGCAAGGTGTGGCGCCAGTTGCTGCGTGAAGGCGTTGTGGTGGCCCGTTGCACGGTGGCGCGGCTGATGCGACAGAGGGGGCTGAAGGGTGTGGTACGGGGCAAGACGATCCGCACCACGATCAGCAACAAGGCGACGCCGTGCCCGCTGGACCTGGTGAACCGGCAGTTCCACGCCGATCGCCCGAATGCGCTGTGGGTCAGCGACTTCACGTACGTGTCGACATGGCAGGGCTGGGTGTACGTCGCCTTCGTCATCGATGTGTTCTCTCGCCGGATCGTCGGCTGGAAAGCCTCCAGCTCCGCCCAGACCGACTTCGTGCTGGATGCGCTGGAGCAGGCGTTGTACGCAAGGCGGCGCGACGGCGAGCTGATCCATCATTCGGATCGCGGCGTGCAGTACGTGTCGATCCGCTACACCGAGCGTTTGCAGGATGCCGGCATCGAACCTTCCGTCGGCAGCGTGGGCGATTCCTACGATAACGCGCTGGCGGAAACCATCAACGGCCTGTACAAGGCCGAGGTGATCCACCGGCAATCCTGGAAGAACCGCGAAGCGGTGGAACTGGCCACGCTGACGTGGGTCGACTGGTTCAATCACCGGCGCCTGCTGGAGCCGATCGGGAACATCCCGCCAGCAGAAGCTGAAGCCAACTACTATCGGCAAAGAGCGGGTCTGGCCAAGGTGGCCTGACTCACACCAAACAGCCTCCGGGATTCCCGGGGCGGTTCAGGCCAGCAAGACCACGCATCCCAACGGCACCACTGCGACATGGACGTATGGCTACGATGGCTTCGGCAAGCTCGCCCAAGTCAATGCGCCGGACGGCGAGGTGACCACGTGGGCGCGCGACGCCGAGATGCGCGTGAAGACCATCACCCACAACGATAAAGACGGTACGTCCACGGAAACCTTTGCCTACGACGCCAACGGCGACGTCACCTCGGACGTGATCGCGCGCGGCGGCGACGTCGGCAAGTCCACGAGTTACAACTATGACGCGTTGGGGCGCGTTTATCAGGTCAAGGGTTCGCACGGTCAGGTGTTGACCTATGGCTACGAT
>JBOGMI010001130.1:0-2135 GCA_050746645.1 Bryobacteraceae bacterium
GCACTCGATAGTGTAGCCGAATTCAGGTCGTTACCCATCAACACTTGTTGGCGCTTCGAAGAGCTGGCAAAAGATGGCACAAAGCTGGATGCGAGCTAGTTTGCGCGCGGTTTATACCGGCTCCGCATAGATTCATGCCCGACGGAACCCGCCCACAAGTACGTCTGCAAAGAATCCGGCGCTGGGGTTAGGCCCAAACGTGCGGGGGCGCTCGACCAGCGATACACAGCGGGTGACCTCACCAATCCCGCGCGAAGCGGATTACGCTCCACATATCGCAATGCGGCGAAGTAATGCTCCTCATCAAGCGCGCAGGAATAATAGCGGCCCTGCCATAAGTGGCCAGCCGCACGTTTATGATTACGGTTCACATAACCCGCAAACCGCGAGTGTGCGCGCCGGAACGCTTGGGCCATGGCCATCTCGTGTTTCGGCAGGACGATCCAATGGACGTGGTTCGTCATCAGGCACCAACCGTGGAGTTCCAAACCGTAGGCCAATGCGGCGCTCGCGACGTAACCCAAATAGGTTTCGCGGTCCTCGTCGGTGGCAAAGATGTCCTGACGATAATTGCCGCGTTGCGTCACGTGATATGCGATTCCGGGGATGGCCACACGAGCGAATGCCGGCATCTATATTGCAGTCATTCCTCCAAGCTGCTTCTCTCGGATTTTACTGCCTCCGTCCACATTTCCCCCGAAGCTTCCGTCCCCAGCGCTCCTCTCATGGCTCTTCCGGTGCATCTTCTACGTTTTGTTTGTCGGGGTCGACCCCCAAGATATCGACGACATATAGATGCGTTGATCGATGTAGTCTCTTATTAAAACATTCGGTATGGCAGAAAAATTCCTGATCGCGCTGTAGCTTTGTCGATGTTTGATCAACGCATGACGTATATAGGAGTGATGCCACATCGGGTATCATAGGTTCGATTGAAAGTCCGCAGAAGCAGCATTGATAGCGTTGATCCATGTTTAGTGCCAGCCGTAATTCGCCGCAAGGTTCTTGACTTCATTTCGGGAAATATTTTTTAACGCAGTTATAATTTCGCCATCAGGATTCTCAACAAGCACGTTGTAGCTGTTCCTGCCCATTTTTTTGACGTAAGCGATCGCGCCGTCGGATTGCTCGAATTGCTCACCCGCCTTCGTATTGGCAATCTCTTCTGGAGAAAATCTGCGTTGAGCGAGTCGACGCGTGCCGTGTTTCGTTGCGGGGTTACTGCCCGGCCCGCCGTCTCCTCCGCCTCCCGTACTGCTCGCGCAAAAGATATTTCCGAGTAGCTGACCCGCTCTGAACCCTACATACGCGCCGACGTCGCTCGTGAGCACCTTTCCGCCATAGGCAATCGCAATATCGAACGGTCCAGTCTCTGAACCTAAGATCCCTGCAGCACCTCCACCG
Organism: Bryobacteraceae bacterium; assembly: GCA_050746645.1. Taxonomy (GTDB): domain Bacteria; phylum Acidobacteriota; class Terriglobia; order Bryobacterales; family Bryobacteraceae; genus Bog-105. The sequence goes on from JBOGMI010001130.1 coordinate 1,405, forward strand.
ACCCATCCCGCTCGGCCACCCAGAACCGCACCGGCGGCGCCATACCCGGCTATGCAGGTGCTACTTGCCGGCCGCGTAAGCGAGAGCGGCAATGTGATCAGCGGATGCGGTTGGGGAGAGCGTGGATCATCGTCGCCGTTCTCGTTGTAGCTGTTGGTAAGCTCGACGGTAAGCAGTTGTATTGGATCGGGAGGCTGAGCGGTTACCGTGATTGTGTCTTGACAATGGTTCCCGTTTGCATCGCAAGTAGTCAGGCCGCTCGGGTCGATCAACGCCAACGGATTGTTTCTCACATACGCGTACGCATTCCATGTCTGCGGGTCGGCCGGGTCGGCTCCGGCATTCTCAGGATCGGGGCTATTGAACCTCCCCAGCGCATTCGTGAAATACCGGGCCTGGAAAAAGTCCATCCCGGTCTCGTTATCCCGGATCTGCCCAGTGAATTTCTGCTCGACATCGCTTGTCGAACCCCACTGTCCGTTTCGCCCCGCCGTGTTTGCCGGGATCTCTTCGCCGAAGGGTAAGAAATCGTGCCGGGCAACGACGTTGCCGTTCTGGTCTGTCACCATGCGCACGCTGCCGAGATGGTCGTAGGTTAAGTAGCACGTCGTGCATGGCGGATTCCCCTGCACGGCGCCGTATTCCGCGGCCAGATTGCCGAAGGCATCGTAAATGTAAGTGGTTGTGCCGCCGGGACCGGTTTTCTGGACGCGCTGGCCGTTGCCGTCGTA
>JBOGMI010001131.1:0-3866 GCA_050746645.1 Bryobacteraceae bacterium
GTGCCGGCTTTGCGATTCGGATCGTCGGTGTAAAACGAAAATTCGCCAAACGTACCGCGCAGATCGGGCGTGCCCATTCCGGAAAGCGCGTAACCTTTCGTCTTCGCCGGAGGGTAATTGGTCGGCATGCGCAGGATGGTCGTTGGGATGCCGTGCTGGTCGAGAATTTTCCAGAAAGGCGTTCCTTTGCGAAAGGTGTGTACGTGTCCGTGTGTCAGCGGTAAGAGATAGGGGCCGATGGGAAGCGAAAATCCGCCGGTGACGCTCTCGCCCAAGGAAGAACGCGGCAAGTACGTATCGGGATCGCGTTCTACAAAATCGAAGATGCCGGTTGCGGCAGGTTTCATGCCGGTAAGAAAGGTGGACCAGGCGACCGGACTTTGCGGCGGGGTGGTGGTTTGCAGCCGCTCGAAGCTGCCCTCGTGGCGCATGCGATTGAGGTTGGGCAAATCGGCCCAGTGCTGCGAGACGAACCCGGGATCCATGCCGTCGATGCCGAGAACGATGACGCGTTTGCCATGGGAGTTGTCGGGCGGAGGGGCATTGCCGCAGGCTGCCTCGAAAACCAGCAGGCATGCCGCTAGCAGAGCAGGGCCGATTGCCAATCGGCCGCAGGTTGCCAACCTGCCCCACAAGCTAAGCCGCATGACCACACAAAGACTTGCCTTCCATCCAGGCGGGCGGGTCGAGACCGAACAGCGTGAGCGCGGTGGGGGCCATGTCTTCGATGCCGGGGTCTTCGGTTTCCAGCTTGCGGTTGCAGAACAGAACGCCGGGCACGAGTAGCGGGTCGACAGAATGATCGCCGCTCCAGGCTTTGCGGTTGTCTTCAAAAACGGTTGCGCTTACCTTGCCCACCGCGGCGTCCCAAGAGGTTCGGTATCCGTCGTTATATCCGACGATCATATCCGGTGCGTGTTCCAGATAGGGGCCGCGGTAGAGTTCGCTGGTGGCATAGACGGTGCGAATACCTGCCGTGTCATGTTCCTGGTCGTGCAGCGAAGTTAGTTTGGCGATCAATTCTTTCTTCAGTGCCTCGGCTTCCGCGCCGGGGGCGACGATTCCGCAGGCTTCCCTGCCCTTCACGTTGAGATAGAGACCGCCGAGTCCCATGGTATAAGCCTTGGTGCGCGACCAATCGACGCCGCGGAAATAGGGGCCGCTCTCCTGTGCTCCGTCCTCCAGCGCCAGATAGCCGTTTTCGCGCAGCCAGGTATTCAGGTTGATGCCTCTGCGAAAGCCGCAGAATCCATGATCGGACAATACGAACAAAGCGGTCCGCTCGTCGGTATGCTTCCACGCAAGGCCGACCAGGTCATCCATGCGCCGGTACATGTCCTCGATCACGCCGCCATACTTGCCCGGCTTTGCCAAATGGCGATAGAACATGTGCTGGATGCGGTCGCTGGTATCGAAGACGCAAGCCACGGCGCCGCGCGGAGTTTTTTCGAGCGCGTTGCGGAACATGGCGGTGCGCTCTTCCATTAGCGAGTAGGCCTGTTCGAGGAAATCGCTCTCGCTGATCACGCCCTCGTTCAAGGCCCAGGTGTCTTCCGCCATGCCGAGCGTGGAAAACGTTCCCATCACTTTGGCGAGATAGGAAGCGTAGAACGAGGGATGGCTGACCGGCAGCGCGGGCTTTTCCGGATCGATCTGCACGGGCGAGGCGTAGAGTGAAAAGTCCGGTTCGGTCTCGGTGATGAGGAAGCGGGCGATGCCGTGGACTTTGATGCCCATCCCGGCGGAAAAGACCAGCTTGATCCAGGGCGAATAACGGCCCGGCTCGAGCGGGACCGATTCCTGCTGAATCTTGAGCAGGAAACTTCCATTCTTCGCGACGATATGAAACGGCAATTGAAGCGCGCCGCCGCCCTCAAGGAGGGTGTTTTCCGGGCCTTCCAGCGATCCTTCCAAACCGTTTGCCGAGCGTTTCAGCGGATAGCGGCTGCCGCCTTCGTAGGTGGCTTCTCCCAAACGCGTGGTGAAGAACGAAAAGCTGCCTTGGGTGCCGCGCAGATCCGGCGTGGACATGGCCGAAAGCTGGCGGCCGTTGAATTGATCAGGCGGGAAGCTGATGGGCACGCGGATAACGGTGGAGCGGATGTTTTGCTCACCGAGCAATTTCCAGAAGGGCTGGCTCTTGCGGCGCATCTCGACGCTTGGGCGCGAAAGTGGAATGCGCCAGCGTCCGATGCGCAGTATTTTTCTCGCTTCATGCACTTTGGCGGCAGCTAACTCCGGAACGTAGGTCTTCAGGCTGCGATTCAGGAAATCGAATATGTTGTGGCGCGCCGGATTGACTCCGGTGGCGAAGGTCGACCAAGCCACGGGCGAGAGCGAGGGAAATGTGGTGCGCAGGCGGCGATACGTGCCTTGTTCTTTCAGGCGCTGCAAGTTCGGCAGCTTACCTTCAGCCATAAACTGTTCCGTTAAGCGCGGATCGAGCCCGTCCAATCCGAGGAAAATGATTTTCTTAACCGACGCTTTACGAAAACCCTTGCGGCCGTGCAACATCCGCCACGCCATCCGGAACGGCCAGGAGAGAAGAGCGGCCAGAGTAAGGAAAAAACTCGCGATGATGGTGAGAAATGAACCGAGAAACGCGAAGCCGGCGCCGGGGCCGATGTAGGCATAGTCTGCGCCGCCGTGATGATGCGGCAGGAGCCACGCAAGCGCGACAAAAGCAGCGAGCAGCAGCAGGCCTGGCAGTACTGGTTGTCTAGCGGATCTTCCCCTCGACAAAGGGCACCTCCCACACCTTTTCGTGGTGAATCGGCCCGTGCCCGAAATAGCCGTTTTCGCCGAAAAGCTCACCATGATCGGCGGTGATCGTGATGTACGTGTTTTTCGGAACCGTGTCGAACAGCTCTTCGATCACGCCATCCAGATATTTCACCGCGCGCACCTGCCGTTTGCGGAGCATCTCCAGTTTGGCGCCGTCGAAAAACTTCTGTTTGCGCGAGACCAGCTTTCCGCCCACGACATGATCGTCCAGGTGCTTGAAGACGCCATGAACGCCGCTGATGCGCGGCCACTCTTCGGGAGGTTCGTCGGGAAGGGCGTAAGGATAATGAGTCTCGCCCACATTCAACAAATAGAAAGACGGCTGTTCCTCGGAAAACGTGAGGCCGCGTACCATGGTGCGCATGTCGTTGTGGTTTTCCATCAGCTTATACGTATCGAATCCGGTGTTGAGGATGGTTTTCGGGTTCAAAACCGGCAGGGACACTCGCGCGTGCGTCCGGTAGCCCAGCGATTCTTTCAGGAACACCGGCAAGTAAAGCCTGGGTACCAGAGAGGCGAATTTCAGATCCTTGACGCCTAGTCTCTCATTGAACTTCAGGAATTCGCCTTTATAGTATTCGGACGCGTAGACGTGCTTCGGACTGCTGTGCGGAAGCAGGCCAATCAGCAAATTGTAATGCGACGGCGAAGTCCAGGAGGCATAGGACCAGCGCCGCTCGACGCGCCCGAGCTGGCGCATAATCCTGGGCCGGGCCTGCATCAGGGAATCGTAGCGGCAACTATCGAAGACCACGAGTATGTAGTTGTTCCGCAAGGACTTACTACGGGGCACAACCCAATTCTACTATTCTTTCGCGAGGCTCCCTGCGAGGAAACCGGGGACAGGCAACGAATTTCCGGGTCGGAGCTTTTTTCGGATTGAGGAGCATGGCGGTCGGGAAATTCGAAGCCTGTCCCCGGTTTCCTTACTATTCTTTCGTGAGGCTTCCCGTAGCATTTTCAATCCGAACGCGAAACAATAGACAGTGAGCATGACCAGACGAAACTTCCTTTCGTCGGCACTCGGCGCCGGCTTGGCCGTTCAAGGCTCCCGGGCAGCGGATTCATCCGGAAGGCGCCCG
>JBOGMI010001132.1:0-18750 GCA_050746645.1 Bryobacteraceae bacterium
CCTGGTCCTGAAGACGAGCGGGGTTGGTTCATCGATCCCGCGATGGCGGGCGGCGGATCGTTGTACGATATAGCCTCCCATCGCATTGACCTGATGAATTATTTGTTCGGCAATCCGATGCGGGCCACGGCACATCTTTCCAATGCCGTTCATCAGTATGCAGTAGAGGACAATGCGACCGTCATGGTCGAGTACAATTCCGGCGTTCGGTGCGTAGTCGATGTTCGCTGGCATTCTCGGATCTTGCGGGACGAATTCCGAATTCGCGGCACAGACGGTGAAATTGAAATGACGCCCCTGAACTCAGGTGTCCTAATCTATCCAGGTGGCACGGAGGAACTGCCGCCTCATGAAAACCTGCACTATCCGTGTGTGGCGGATTTCGTCTCAGCCGTACTGGCAGGTACGGAATTGCGCTCGTCCGGCGCGACCGCGCTCGCGACCGCATGGGTTACGGATGAAGCCATTCGCTTGTCGAACGGAGGGCTGCCTGACTCAGGTCCGGCCGGTTGCGGTGTTGGACATGCTCGACGATCAGGAGACGGACCGTAAGATTTTGGCGGTTCGCGGTTCCCAATCGCGACCCGCGTTACGCCGGGGTTCACTCGCTCGCGGATCTTGATGCGTGCGGCGTTCGCAACCGGGGAAATTGGTAACCGAGCGCTTCCGAAAAGGCGGCCGCATGACCGGTGGAGCTGCGGATCGGGATTCGCCAAGTACTGTCGTCTTGAAGCGAGATGGCAATCTGCGCTGCTGTTCCCGTGCTCTCGACCCCGCAGCTCTGAAACACACGCGCCGGTGACGAGCGGCAGACGGCTGCATACAGTTCGCGATGGCGTCTGTAATCATCGGTGATCCACAGGAGGCGGTTTTCGGACGTAAGAACTAGCAGATCGCCGGGACGCCAATGGACCCGTTTCCACAGCAGATGCTTTCTTTCGGTCTTCACCGGCGGCTGAAAGTATTGCAGAAGTACAATCTCTCCCGCAGTAAGCTCAGCGTGCAGCAGATTCCGAAATTTTAGATCCAGGTCGTCACCGAAGAAAACCGGAGGCGTATCCGAGCAAGGCGAACCATCTCGCAGCCACTGACTGCGTAACAATGCCACAAAGCGTTCCAGCGGATGGCTTGCTCGCGTGTTGTAGGTAATTTCATATACGCTTCCGCGCGTCGTGAATTTCATCCAGCCCGAGAGCAGAACGTTGCCCGTCTCTAGTTGGATGAGATCGCAGAACGCTATCTCAACCGGCGCTTGCCCGGATGTGGGATGAGAGATGATTGAGATCGATTGATCCCGCAAGAGCAGCACCCGAGCGGGAAATTGCGGCGGGCGCGTGTACCAGTTTGAGTCGTCTTGCGGAAGGAAGACTCCCGAGCCAAATGAGGACTCGCGGGTCTCTTTCGGAAAATCGGCAGGGATATCCGAGTTCGTGGATATGGGGTAAATGAAGCGATAGCTTTGGGAATCCAAGTTCTTCGCCTCAGGCCGGTCCTCCCGAAACGGCCTCTTCCGGAATCTCCTCCGCCTGGAGATGCTTTCGCAGCGACGAGGCGGATTCAAGCAGCGCCTCGCTGGGGAGCGCATCGTGGGAAGCGCCTCCGGCGATTACCCTCTGCAGTTGAGCACGATAGATATCGGCATGTGTTTCGAACTCTCGTGCCAGGCTATCTATCGTCGTTCGCAGCCATAGTTCCAACGTGCGTCCGTAAGAGTTGAAAAACTCGTTCAGCGCTTCGCCCATGTGGTCCTCTACTTGATGCTGCACCGCGCGCCGAGCGAGAGCGACGGAAACCGCGAGCCGGCCCGGTCTCCTCAATTCGACAGCGGGGCAGGCAAAATCCGCGGCCGGCATCTCCTTGACAAAACTCTGCAACCCGAAGCGCTCCTCGCGCCCTCCGGTGGAGAGCACTCGGGCGGAAGCATCGAGCGCTGCCGTCATTTGGCCTGCCGCCGACTGGATCCAATTGGCGATCTGCTCGGCCTCGGTCTGTGCATGCCGATTCACCTGCTTCGCAATCCAAGCAGCATCCAGGGTAGGGCCGTGCGGATCTGTTTGCCACAGCGAAATCGCTGCCTCGGCAAGCTGGCTGGGCATCCAGCGGCCGGATTCGCGAATTTGATCCGTTGCGCGGAAACACCGGTCTCGTGTACCTTCAATCGTGCTAGCTGCGGTGCGAAGCTGCGCTTCGGCTCCCTTTAGTTCAGCCGATATCCGGGGACCACGGGCGGCGCCGATTTTCGCCGAAGTCTCCAGCGCATGGAGGACGCGTTCGGCCAGGCTGCGGACCTTGCGGTGGTTCGACTCACGCGACAGGCGCTGCGCGTCGGCTACACGAGGCGCGATTTGATCCGCGACCCATTTGCGAAGCAAGGCTTTCAGTTCGGGACGGCTGCTCAAGGGAGCAACATCGATCTCCGTTCCAAGCTGATGAGCGAGCTGCCTGCGGACGTAATCGAGAAGCGTTTTCCGGTCTTCTTCGGGCACGAGATCGACCTTGCTGAGGACGATCAACGCCGGAACCGACGCGGCGCGCAGCGCATCGACGGTACCCACGTCATCAGTGTGCAGGTTCGAAGAAGCTTCGACGAGTACCACGCCGAGATCGCAGCGCGGCAAGTAGGCGAGTGTTTCGGCCGCGCCTTCGAGCGCGAGCGAACCGAGACCGGGAGTATCGACCAGAACGACTTCGCCCGGCAGCATCGGAAGGGGAATTTCAACAACAAGCCGCGTGATGCGCTTCTCGTTGCCGGGATTCCTTGCTTCCGTAACAAAATCCGGCAACCGGTCCACGCTATACTCCTCTTGCTTGCCATCTGCTGTCCAGGCCAGCAGTTTCGGTTCCGGACCGCTTTTGATTCGCGTTGGTACCGAAGTGACCGGCGTCACTCCGGTGGGCAGTAGATCGACCCCGATCATTCGGTTCAATAGGGACGACTTGCCGGAGCTTACACGTCCGAAAAACGCAATCTCGTAGGCGGGGTTCTCCATTTTCTCGACGACTTGGGCGAGTGGCGCACGAAATTCGATCAATCCGTGGCGCTCGATAATGGTCCCGAGTTCTTTCAGGAGACCCGTATCGGCTTCGGTGTCGCGAAGCTGAAGAATCCGGCCCGACAAATCGGCGCCCGATTGCTGGCTGACATAAGAATCTAATTGCCGGACAATGCCCTTGATCTCCTGGAGGCCTCCTGCGAGCGGTTTGACCAGGGATTCGGGAACGGCTCCATATCCGATCAGACGCTGCGGGGCGATCTCTTCCAGAGCTATTTCGACGAATTGCAACGTGACCCGAATCGAATGCGTGGAGTCGAAGCGAGCTGGCGGGAGATCGATATCTAAATCGGCCAGGACGCGAACGATCTGCTGCCGCAACCGTTTGATGTAATCGCGTACGACACGGACTTGAACGGGTGTGAGTGGGTTCCGGTATTTGGGAAACCCGCCGGAGTCTGAAGCCGAGAGAATCTCATCGATGTCGATGAGCAGCTTGTCGATGTAACTGGCGCCTGCGACTAACCGCCTGTGCTGGGCCTCGTTGAATTGCTCTGCTTGAGACATCACGATACCAGACGGGTAAACGAATCGATACTCAGGGCGGCGAACCGGATGCGGTCTCCATCGCGATAGGCGGGATCGGCCGCCCGTCTGCACATCTCGACGATTCGTCCGGGATTGCCCCGTGCCACTTGCATGACCTGTTCTTGGAACGCCGAATCAGCCAGATCGGGCGCGAACGTCCCGATTGCCTTCCCGGCCAGAGCGGCCGATGCCTCTCTGCTGAGCGGCCGCAAAGAAAGGATGGTCTGCTGATTCCAAAAGATTCGATGCAGAGCGCCGGTGGCATAGGGCTGGGCCGCGCTGCCGATCAGCGCCATACCCGGCACATACAGCAGCCTTTCAAAAAAGCGGTAGAACGGGAGGCTCGGCTCGGCGATCCCGTCCAGAAGAATCATTTTGGGGTTGGCTTCTAGCGACGTCCACAACATCCCGCGCAACGCCACGCTGGAGTCGCTGCGGCCTCTCAGGGAGAGCCGGGCGGCTACGCTGGCCAGAAACGCGTGCAGTGGCTGTACAAAAGGAACATAAATGACCGGCATGCCTTCGGCGATCAGCGAGCGGCGAAGCTCCAACAGTAATTGGGTTTTGCCTATGCCGGGAGGACCGCAAACAAGGGCGGGCTTTCCATATCTGGCCGATTGCATGAGTTTCGAGAGTTCGCGCTCGCGCTCCAGCAGGGGCATTTGGACCTCAGACCCAAGCGATCGCAAAGTTCTCGGCGAGGTCATCAAACAGAAACCGGTACACCTTTCGAGATAACCGTCATTTGCACGTCGGAAACGGCGATCACTCCGCTGGGAATCATTCGCTGCAGTTCCGGAAACCCCATGTCCGCCCAGAAAGGGGTCGCGTCCCCGACGTGACGGGACCGCAGGAAATTGAGGACCGCCGACCACAACGATTCTACGTGAGCGCGAGTGTCTTGGTTTAAGTAGATGATCACCTTCTTGGCGCCGCCTTTAGGGCGCATGCCTGGAGCCTCCGCACCTAAAATATCTTGGTTTTCCTTGCGCATGCACTTCGGGCCAGGAGCCGGCGCGAGCCTTTTTTGTGGGGTGTAACAGATGGAAGCGCTTCGAGTCTGACTCGCACATACGAATGCTCTCGTTGTAGGAGTCATCGTCCGCGATGGACGCGGCAGATAACGGCGAACTCCAGCGCCAGTTTTAGCGTACACCGGCTCGCTCCGAGAGACAAGTGCGCCATTTTCCGCTTGCTTTTGTGGAGCCGTTATCACTATGCTCGAAGTGGAACATCGGTGATGGACGCTCACCGTTAACCGCTTCGGCATACCGAAGCTAATGGCTCCTACTTGGGATTGAGTAGGAGCTTTTGCTTTTTAGAGGGAAAGGACGAATGGCGCAAATTGCGAAGGTAGATGCTCGGGAGATTTTGGATTCGCGCGGAAATCCCACCGTGGAGGCCGACGTGATCCTGGATGACGGAACCCTAGGGCGGGCGGCTGTCCCGTCGGGCGCGTCGACCGGTGAACTGGAAGCTCTTGAGCTGCGGGATGGCGACGCCTCCCGGTATCAAGGCAAGGGCGTGCGCAGAGCCGTTGCAAATATTCGCGAGGAGATCGGACCCGCGATTGCCGGACGCAACCCCGACGATCAAGAGGAGATCGACGAACTGATCATCCGGCTCGACGGAACAGCATCCAAGAAACGGCTCGGTGCAAACGCCATTCTGGCCGTCTCCATGGCTGTGGCGCGCGCCGCCGCCCAAACGAGCGGGAAGCCGCTCTACCGCTACCTCGGAGGTCCGCAAGCGAATCTACTGCCTGTGCCGTTCATGAACATTCTGAACGGAGGAGTTCACGCCAGCAATTCCGTCGATTTCCAGGAGTTCCTAATTGTGCCGTTCGGCGCTCCCAGCTTTGCGGAAGCTCTTCGGATGGGAGTGGAGGTGTTTCACACGCTGAAGCGCATTCTGCAGAAGAAAGGCTATTCGACTGCGGTGGGCGACGAAGGAGGCTTTGCACCCTCCTTGAAATCGAATCGGGAAGCGGTCGAAGTCATCCTGGAAGCCATTTCCGCAGCCGGTTTCCATACAGAGCAGGATGTTGCCGTTGCCATCGATCCGGCGCCGAGCTGGTTATACGATGCGGAGCGGCGCTCTTACGTCTTTCGTAAATCGGACGGAAGCGTTCATTCCTCGGCCGACATGGTGAAGCTTTGGGCCGATTGGATTCGTCAATATCCCATCATTTCTCTTGAAGACGGTATGGCCGAAAACGATTGGGAAGGTTGGGCCGCGCTTACTCAGGAACTGGGAGACCGCATCCAACTCATTGGCGATGACATCTTTGTCACGAATGAAGGAATACTTGCGAAGGGTATCGAGGCCGGTATCGCCAACGCGATTTTGATTAAGCTGAATCAAATCGGCACGGTTACCGAGACGCTGCGGACCATGCGCAAAGCCGAGCAGGCCGGATACGCGCGAATCGTGTCGCACCGTTCCGGAGAAACCGAAGACGCCTTTATCGCCGACTTCACCGTCGCAACGGGAGGCGGGCAAATCAAGACTGGCTCGGCCAGCCGCTCCGACCGTTTGGCCAAGTACAACCAGCTTCTGCGTATCGAGCAACAGTTAGGAGAAAAAGCGAGGTTTGCGGGAGCGCAAACCATTTCCCGGACGCCAGTTTCGAAAACCGCCTGAAATCTGTATGCATCTGCTGCCGCGCGACGGGGAATGCTCCATCTGTTTGCGTTTGGAACAGGAGGAAACTTTTCGCATACAGGAATTGGCTGCGTATTTATCGAGCAGCTCCGTTGCCGGTTGGGTCAGTAAACAGGGCGTACTCTGTCATCCTCACGGATGGAAACTCCGCGGCAAAGCGCCCGCCTCTGCTCGCGATCTCATCGACGCAGTTATCGGCCGAACCAGGCAAGGCATGCGAAGTGCACTCGACCGCCTAATCCGAGAAGGGGGTCACGGTAGTACAGGCCAAAACGGGATTCTGGGCCGCGCAGCCGAGTATCTGGTTGCTCAGAGGGGGGGGTGATGTGCAATTGGCACGCTCCTCAGCGCGAATAGCCGCTTGCGGTAAACTGGCATTGGCGTTGGAGTTTCGCCGACAAGTGCCCGCCCCGCGGGAAGATGACTCCTACCAATACGTTGTGTGGTGGATTGGAGTTTATCTTGCCTTCCCTATCTACGAAAATTCCCGATCGGACTGAACGATTTTCGGACGACAACCGTTACGTTCGGGGCCTGATCCAGCAACTAGAAACTCTTCGCGACGGGCCAGCTATCGTTGGCGAGTTGATTCGTGCGGGCGGAGCGGCGGTACCGATTCTGGCCGACGCTCTCCTAAACGGGAATCCCCGTTCCATTTATCAGCCGCGTTGTTTGCTCGTCGAAGCCTTGGCCGGTCTCCGGGCTCACGATGTCCTGATCGAATATCTGCGGCGCCGGAAAAGCATTGTGGACCCGGAGCTTGAGTTCGCCGAGGATGCCGTCGTCAATACCGCAGCGCGGGAGCTGAAGTCCACGATGAGTGCCGAAGCCTTCTCGGCACTCCTGGAAATTGCGCGCGTTCGTGCCCTGCCGGGAGTGATCGAGGCACTCGGCGTATACCGGCAGCCGGACTCGATCCCGTACCTGATCCGTGGCTTGGAAAGCGATCTTGCCCGCGCCGCCGCTTATGATGCTTTGTGCCTGGTTGGACAGCCCGCCGAACAAGCGCTGCTCCAGGAAGCTTTCCATCGGGAGCCGCTGCCGCCCGATTTTGAGAATTGCTCCAGCTTGCACCGGCGGCGGGCGTGTTTGCGCCTATTGGGAGAGTTGGCAATAAGTCCCGAGCACCGGCGGCAGCTTCTTACGCTCGTGCGTGCGGAAGACCCCGAAATCGTCATGCTGGTTTGCAAGATTCTTGCGTCGTCGGAAACGAGCACGTATCGTGCAGTGGCATGCCAAACGCTGAAATCAATTCTTCCTCGCCTCGGCTGGCATCTGCAGGACGAGGCACGTGCGCTGCTCCGCGAGTTGGAACCAAACAGGTGAACGCATGAAGATCCTCATTATCTCCGATCTACACGGGAACGCGGAAGCGCTTTTGGTTCTGCCGAAAGACTACGACCAGCTTTGGGTATTGGGCGATTTGGTCAACTATGGGCCGAGCCCGTGCGAAGTGATCGACTTTGTGCGCAGCAACGCAACACTGGTCGTGCGCGGCAATCACGATCACGCGATCGGATGGAATACCGACCCGCGCTGTTCGGGACCGTATCGGGCAATGGCGGCGGAGATGGGCCGGTTTACGCAATCCGTGCTGGCCGAAGAGGATAAGCAGTACTTAGCCAATTTGCCTTTGACGAGAGCTGCGGAGGTGGATCGCTCGCGCTTTTATCTGTGCCATGCCATGCCCAGCGATCCGCTATTTGCCTATGGCCCTCCCGAATCGCCGCTGTGGGAGCAGGAGGCTCAAAACGTCACGCCAGGATACGTGCTCGTCGGACATACGCACTTGCAGTTCCGGCGCGACATTGACCGCCGCACGATCGTGAACCCTGGGAGCCTCGGGCAGGCAAAGAACGGCGCTCCGCGCGCATGTTTCGCGGTTTGGACCGACGGGCGTCTGGAATTCCATGCGGAGGCTTATCCCTTCCGGCGAACGATTGAGAAGATTCAGCGTCTGAAATTGCCGCAAGAAATCGAGGAGGGTCTTGTCGCCACGCTCGAGACAGGATCGCCTCGCCAGCCGGCCACGCGATGAGCACGCAAGCATCTTTGTCCAGTTACACGACTCTGAAACTGCGGCTCGGGTCCGTCTTGCAAAACCTGCTCGCGTTTGCGCAGCGGCAGAAGGATGAAGAGCGCTCCCGATTCATTCAAGGCCTGCTCGCCGATTCTGCCGACGATACATTCCGGCTCGCTCTTTTCGGCAAGTACAATCGCGGAAAGAGCACACTCATCAATGCGCTGCTCGGAGTGGAGCGGCTTCCGACAGGCATCTTGCCATTGACCTCCGTCATTACAACCGTTCGTTACGACTCGCAAGAGCGAGTACTGGTCCAGCGCGAAGGATGGATCGTGCCGCAGCAAATCTCGCTGGAACAGTTATCCGAATACGTCACCGAAAACGGCAATCCCGGAAATGAGAAGCAGGTGACCGTAGCGCAGATTATGCTGCCGGCAGATATTCTCCGCTACGGTTTCTTTCTGGTCGATACTCCGGGAACTGGCTCCAGTATCCTAGCCAATACGAAAACGGCGGAGTCCTTCCTGAGTCGCGCGGATGCCGCCATCGTCGTCATGAGCGTGGAATCGCCGTTGGATGAAGAGGAGCTCGCGCTGCTGGAGCGGGTTCATCGGGAAATCGGCAAAGTGTTCGTTGTTCTCAACAAGGCCGATCTGATCTCCGATGACGAGCGACGGCAAATTAGCGATGCCCTCGTTACACAGCTGCGTGCGCTGATTCAGGATGAGACTCCGGTATTTGTCTTGTCGGCTCGTAATGCCATGAAGGCTCGTGAAGAAGGGCTAGAGAAACTGGTCCGCGCGCTGCTCGCGTTTATGGCAACCGAGAAAACCGGCCAGTTCCTCAAGCGGATGGCAGAACGCGCGGCGGATTTGATTCGGCAAGAACAATTTTCGCAATTACTGTTGCAGAAAACCGGCGATAAGCAGTCGCTGATCCGCGACTTCGAACGGTTTGTAGGCAGCGCTCTGGAGGAAGGAACGGAGGTGATGCGCTCGCTGAAATCGGAGCCCATCGAACGCAACCTCCGGCCTTACATTGCGGAGTGGCGGGCGAACGTGGAACGCGATCTATTGCAAAGCGGGCCGTTCGATCTCATCGAATACTTGCGAGGACATTCGGCGCTGCGGGTAGAAGCGATTCATCCGGATTACGCGGCAGCAATTGCCGAATTAGAGGATCTCATTCGCTCTGTCCACCACCGGGAACAGGAACTGACCGGAGCCAACGATTCGGCATCCGAACGTCAGCCCGAGCCGCTCCATAAATTTAAGACCGCCGATTGGATACCTGCAAAACCTCCGCCGCCCTTTTCGCCGCCGCAATCGGCTCTGAGCTGGGTTCCCGCTGCCGGCCGAAAGGCGTTCTCGCGCGCGCTCGATGCGTACTGCGGCGAAATCCGCCGGCAACTGCAATCGGTGTTTCAAGCACAGGTGGTGCATGTGATCCAAGCCTTCGCCGAGCAGCTAAAGACGGCGCGGGAACGGGTCACGCGAATGCTCGGCCGGCAAGGCGATCCGCGGCGCGTCCAGGCATTGAAGCCGCTCTCGCAAGAGCTGGAGGAGGTTGTTCAGGAGATTGCATCGGCGCAAGGTCTTGCTGCGGAATCCCGCCCGGCTCATGCTCAAAACGGCCGGCTATCGGCGAACAAATGCGCGGTTTGCGAGCACCTGACCACCGTCATCTTTCAGTTCATGCGTGCGTATCCCTATCGCCTGCTGACGGATCCGGAGGAGCGCAATCGAAACGCCGAACGTGGCGGTTTGTGCCCGTTTCATACCTGGATGTACGAATCCATCAGTTCTCCGCAGGGGATCTGTGCTGGATACGCTCGGGTACTGCTGCACATCGCGGACGAGCTTGACGGGTTCACCGAGATCGTGGCGGACATACCCGCCGAAATTGAGCGGAGGCTTCGCGAACTGGCCAAGCGCTCCGATCTGTGCATCGCGTGCCAGGTAATCGATGCGGCATATACCGAGAAACTTCAGGAGATCGCCGCCACGCCCGAGCGCCTCCAGGCCAGCACGCTCTGTCTGCCCCACCTGTGCGTCGCGCTATTACGCGATGGACAGATCTCAGATAATCTGCCTGCGATAGATGATTTGGCCGACCGGCTGCGGAGGATGGGCGAGGACATGCAGCAGTTTGCGCTGAAGCGGAGCGGTCTGCGCTACGGCTGGACTTCCTCGGCTGAAAAGGCCGCTTATGCAAATGGGCTGATGATGGTCGCCGCCGCCAGACCTATTTCTTATGTCAAGCAAGTTGTCGAAATTGGAACTTGATCCGTAACTGCAGGACTTTCTTATGTATCATTTTTGGGGTTCGTACATCTACTGTGAAGAAGATGGGGGATATTTCTCTTATGGAATGACACAAGAGTTCTAATCCCTTGACAAGGAAGAGATTTTGGTACAAAATTGAAAGACATTTAAATCGTGTACTGGTGATGAAGTCCACCTAAACCGCCTTTCCAGGCTAATGACTCCTACCGACAAGGAGGAGTCTCGAAGATGAGTAAATGCTTGGAGCGTGGGCAATGTCGCAGTCGTGCTCAATGGCCGATTGACGTGAATTTTACAGGTGGACAGTGCGCGTAATGCTGTCTGACATCTTTCTGCGGACAGATCAGGTTCTCTTTCTCAGCGTTCGATACAGTGACAAACCGGCGGAAGGGTTTGCCACTGGGTTAGCCGGAACGGCAGTAGCGCTAACAACTCCTTACGAATCGACAGAGTACACTGCTTCGCAATGTAGTGAGGATGGCAAGCTGTAGTGGCTGCACTTACACGGTACTTTGTCATTAATTTGGTACAGATTGCGTTCCTCCTGGTGTTCGCACCGCTGCTCAAAGGTGTGCTGGCACGCCTGGAGGAGATCATCCAGGGCAAGCACGGGCCCAGCGTACTCCAGCCCTACTATGACATCTGGAAGCTATTTGCCAAGGACGAGGTGGTGTCCGACCAGAGCACCTGGCTGTTCCGGTTCGCTCCTCTGATTCAGTTCGTGATGCCGCTGTTCGTGGTGATGCTGATCCCTGCATTGACCGCGTATCCGCTGTTTTTCGCTTTCGCCGGTGACATGATCGCTGTGGGCTTTCTATTCTCCGCCAGCGGTTTCTTTGTGGTCCTGGCCGCAATGGATACCGCTAACGTTTATGGTGGTGTGGGTTCGAGCCGAACTCGCATGGTCGGGTTTCTGTCCGAGCCTGTGTACATGCTCGTTTTTTTCGCGCTCTCGTACATCGCCGACTCGACGATCCCGTACACGGTGAATGCAAGCTGGGCTGTCTCCTGGGCCACGATGCTGCAGCCGGCGCACCTGCTGGTCATGGTTGCGTTCCTGCTGCTGGTGCTCGCCGACGAAGCCCGGCTTCCCGTGGATAACCCAGCCGGCAAGGCTGAGACCGCGATGATTAGCCATTCAAAGAACCTCGAGTACTCGGGCACCGGTGCCGCACTCATGAAATGGGGCGGGGAGATGAAGTTCATGGCGGTGTTGATCGTGTTCCTCAACGTCGTCATCACGCCCTGGGGGCTGGCCGCCACCACACACTGGGGAGACATCCTTCTTGCTATCCCCCAGGTACTCGGCAAGATGTTCCTGTTTCTCGTCGTGCTGGCGGTGATCGAAACGACTCTCGCGAAACTCCGCTTGTTCCGGATCAGCGAGTTCCTAGCCTCAGCCTTCGCACTGGCCTTGTTTGCAATGGGCGTGCGCCTGGTGGGGGTCGGCTAATGCAAACCGCGCTCGCCGTTAACGGCTTCATCGCCGCGCTGTTCGTGGTGTTCGGCCTCGCGGTGATCGTCACCAGGCAGATGATGGGGACGCTGTACCTGTTCATGCTGCATGCGCTGGCGTTGACAGCGTCGGCGGTGCTGATCGGGATCGCACTGCACAGCCCGCATCTTTACTGGGTGGCGCTGATCACATTCTCAACTAAGGTAGTCGCCGTGCCGCTGGTGCTGCGCTGGTCAGCCGGAGCGGAAGTCTACGAACGTCGCGAAGTGGATCAAGTGCTGACCATTCCGAGGTCCTTGTTCATCGCCGGCGCGCTGGCATTGATCGCCTGGATTGTTGCGAATCCGCTGGTACTGGCGGTCTCCGATAGACCGTTCGCCGTCATCAACGTGCCCACTGGTCTCATGGCGGTGTTCTTCGGCGCCATGGCCGTTGCGGTACGGCGCGAGGCGGTTGCACAGCTCATGGGCATCCTGATCATGGAAAGCGGCGCGTTCTTCGCGTCTATCTCGCTGGTGAATGAGCTTTCGGTCATCGCCGAAATTGCGGCGGCGGTGGACGTACCGATCGCGGCTTTAGTGATAGGGCTCCTCATCCGCAACATTCGTAGAACCAGCGGCATGACCCGAGTGGGCCTGCTGGCGGAACTGAAGGAGCACCAATGATACTCGGGTGGATCCTCATCGCACCAGCGATCGCGACTGTCCTTGCGCTGTTCAGCCGGCGCGTGGCGCCGTGGGTTACCCTAGCGTCTTCCATCGCGGTATTGGTGCTTGCGTGGCTGGCCGTACTGCGAGTGAACTCTGCCGGCACTCTGCGCGAAGCCTACGGAGGACTTTCCCTGGATGCGTTCGCGGCGTTGTATCTGCTGCTGGTGGCCTTCGTTGGCTTCACTGCGGCACTGTACTCCATCGGCTACTTGCCGGCTCACTACGCCGAAGAGGAGGGCGCGCCTCCACCCCGCTACCGCGCTTACTGGCCGCTGTTCAATCTCTTCCTGATCTCGATGTTGGGGGTGCCGCTGGTCTCGAATCTCGCGGTGATGTGGATCGCAATCGAGCTGACGACCATCTTCTCTGCGTTCCTCGTGGCCTACAGCGACCGCGCGACCGCACTGGAGGCTGCCTGGAAGTATGTCGCGCTGACCAGCGTTGGCGCCATGATCGCCCTGTTCGGCGTGCTGGTGCTCTACTACGGAATCCATCACGCCGGCCAGCCGGAGACGTGGGCCGGGCTGCTCGCAGCATCACCGGCCATCAAGCCGGCGATATTGCTGCTGCCATTCGCACTGTGGCTGGTCGGGTTCGGTACCAAGGCGGGCCTCGTGCCCTTGCATACCTGGCTGCCGGACGCGCACAGCCAGGCGCCGGCTTCGATTTGTGCGCTGCTTTCTGGCGTAGAGGTCTCCGGCGCGCTCTATATGCTGCTCCGGATCCACCCTGCGCTCGAGCGCAACCCGGGGATTGCGCATCCCGACGACTGGTACGTGGTCGCAGGTCTCCTGAGTGTTGCTACGGCCGCGTTTCTGCTGCTCCAGGTACGCGATTACAAGCGCCTGTTCGCTTTTTCAACGATCGAGCACATGGGCGTGATTCTCGCGGCTTGCGGACTCGGCGCTGGTGTCGATCAGCTCGGGACCGTGTACCAGTTTTTCGCGCACGCGTTCACCAAGTCGTTCTGTTTTTATGCGGCCGGCATCGCCACGATGGTGTTCGGCACCCAGGAGATCAAAGCCGTGCGCGGGCTGATCAGTCGGGCTCCGCTCGCAGGCTGGGCGTTGCTCCTGGGCTGCATCGCGATTGCCGGCGGGCCGCCGTTCGCCCTGTTCATCTCCGAATTCAAGATCCTGGCGGTCGGGTTTGGAACCGGCCAGTATGCCGCCACTGGCCTGCTGACCGCGCTCCTGGTCTTGGCCTTCATTGCAATCCTATACAAGGTAGGACAAATCGTGTTCGGTGAACCGGCGCCCGGAAAGAATTCAAAGTTGCCGAAGACCAGCGTGGTTGCGCTAGGCATCGCGTTCATTCCGATGTTCGTGTTTGGCTTCTACTTGCCTCCGCCGCTCGCAACGCTTATACGGCACGCCGGAGCGATTTTGGGGGGCGCGTCGTGAGCAATCGCCAGGAGTGGCTTCAACGGCTGCGTGGATTCGCTCCCGAGGCCACCGTCGAGGATGCGGGCAACTGGATCGAGGCACTGCTTGCAGCCGGGGCATTGCCCACATTTACGGCCGCGCTGGAAGAAAACCATTTCGAATTTGCCACGTTGGTGGTTGAATCGGATACTGCGTCCGACGGCTTTGTACTGCGTTATTTCTTTTACGAACAAGAAGACGGCGTCATAGTCGCCATCCGGATCGCGGTCGCGCGGGGCGCAGGCCTGCCCTCCATCAGCCTCAGCCAACGTGGGCATGCCGCGGCTTGGCACGAGCGCGAGACAGAGGATTTGTTCGGAATCCCATTTGAGGGGCATCCGTTTCTCGGCGATTACGTACTGCACGATTCGGTATGGCCGGAAGGCTTGATGCCGATGAGGCCGGAATTTGACCCGCGCGAGCGAGTAACCAAACCGGGAACCGGGGTCAATTGGCGGCCGCGACGGATCCTGCACCAGGAGGGCTCGATCATATTCCCAGTGGGGCCAATCTGGGCCGATTACAACGAATCGGCTTTGTTCCTGCTCGAAACCCCGGGCGAGCAGATCTACGAGTGTCATTCACGCCTGTTCTACAAATATCGCGCGGTCGAAAAGATTGCTGAAAACCAGACACGGGAACAAGGCATCCTGCTGGCCGAACGCTTCAGCGGCAGCTCCGCGTTTGCCCATGTGTGGGCATACTGCCAGGCGTTGGAAAAGATCGGACGCTGTGAAGTTCCGCCGCGTGCTCAAGCCTTGCGCAGCATGTTCGCCGAGCTGGAACGGATCCGCTACCACGCAGCCACAATCGCCGCGCTCGCGAGTTCGACCTCGCTTGCCGTCGGGAAATCCATGTCTCAGGAAATCGAGGAGCGAATGCTGAGGCTCACCGGGCAGGTGTGCGGTCATCGATACCTGTTTGGATTGTGCGTGCCGGGTGGGCTCGCTTGGGACCCGGGCGCCGCCGCTATCGCGACGTTGCGCGCGGGCGTCGCGGCCGCCACGAAAGAGTTCGCGCGGCTGGAACGACGGTTCGTGCATACCTCAAGCTATCTAGACCGCATCGAGGAAATGGGCACGCTGCCCGCCGAGGTGGCGGATTCGTACGGTGTCGTAGGGCCGGTGGCGCGAGCATCGGGCCGCACTGTTGATCTGCGCCGCTCGCTGCCTTATGGCGCCTACGCCGACCACCGGCCAGACGTGCCACGCGAATTGGAAGGTGACGGCTACGCGCGGCTGCGGGTGTACTTCGCCGAGATCCGGGCCAGCGCCGCGTTGATCGAAGGGCTGCTCGCCAGCCTTCCCGGCGGGGCTGTAGCGGCCGAATGCCCGCTGGTGCCAGGCGCCGCGTTGGCCTGGACCGAAGCGCCTGCCGGCGGCACGTTCCACTGGCTGCGCATCGACGATTCGGGGCGCATCCGTCGCTGGCGCATCGCGCCACCAGGATTCCGCAACTGGCACGTATTCCATCGCGCCCTCGAGGGCGCCGCGTTTCAGGATTTCCACATCATCATGGCAAGCTTTGGCTTGTCGATCGCGGAGAGTGATCGCTAATGGCGAACTGGACACTTGCCAGCCTCGTGCGTGGTATTCGCACCACGCGTTGGCCAAGCCGCGACGACATTCCGCCAGGTGCGATGCCGCTACGGCTCGATGGCACGACCGGTGATGGCCGCAGGGAAAACCGGCTGCGCGGAGCCAATGGCGCGATCTCGCCCGGCAACGCTGCGTGGACATTCCGGACTCCGCACTCCCAAGGCCCGCTGCCCCGACGTTTTCGGCATTCGGTGCACGTGCGGTTCGTGGATGCCGGCGCGAACGGAGCATGCATCAGCGAGGTGCGCCTGATCGATGCACCACCCTATAACTTGCATCGGTTCGGGATCTTCATCACCGCATCGCCGCGTGACGCTGACGTGCTCCTGGTTGCCGGCCCGGTGACCGAGGCCATGCGCGCAGCACTGCGCAAGGCCTATGACGCCATGGCGACACCGCGGCGGGTGGTAGCGATAGGTGACGAGGCAATTGATGGCGGCGTCTTTGGCAAAAGCTTCGCCAGCGCCGGAGGCGTCCACGAGGTCATTCCGGTCGATTTCATCGTGCCTGGTTGCCCGCCGCCTCCGCTCGCCATTATCCATGGCCTGCTGGCGGCAGCCGGCCGGATCACCGTGCCGCAGGCCGGGGCGACGCCGTGACGCCGTTCGCAATCGTATTCGTGCTGTTTGCGGCGAGCGCCCTCGCCGCCTTTGCACTACGGGGCAGGCTTGCCGCCGGCGCGACCTGGGCGCTGCTCACCGCGGGATGCGGGCTGATGGCTTGGATCGCCAGTGTCACGATTGCGTACGGCACAAGCCGGAAATTGATCGATCTGGCGCTGCCGTTGATCGGTCCATTCGGTTTCGAACTCTCGCCGCTGGCGGCTTTGTTCCTGCTGGTCACGGTCGCGGTATTTGCGGTGGCATTGCCATTCCAGCTCCGCGACAGCCTGCAATGGCTACGCGCGCGCCGCGGGGCGTTCGTCTCATTCATCGCGCTCACACTGGCCTCAATGCTGGCGCTGTTCACCGCCGCCAGCATCGTCTCGTTTGTCGTGTCGTGGGAAATCGCGGCGTTAAGCATCTGGGGGCTGGTCGGCTTCGAAACCCGGCAGCGGGAGCCCGAATCGGCCGGGCTGCTAACAATCGCGTTGTCGGAAGCCGGATCGCTCGCAGGGCTCGTGGGTCTGCTGCTCCTCGCGCACGCGGCGAGAAGCCCGAGCCTCGACGGCATCAACGCAGCCGCACCAATGTTGCCGCCAGACATCGTTGCCACCGGCTGCGCTCTGACCTTCTTTGGCTTCGGCATGAAAGCAGGCGTGCTACCGCTCAATCTCTGGCTGCCCGCGGCACATGGCGCCGCGCCGCGCTCAATCTCGCCGATCCTCTCGGCGGCGACGCTGAACCTAGGGCTGTATGCGTTCCTGCGCATCGACGGCCTGCTCGCGCGCACCGATCCGCGGTTGGGCCTGATGATTCTGGCAACGGGCGCGGCGACTGCGCTGACGGGCATCATGTATGCACTGGTCGAGCGCAACCTGAAACGCGTGCTCGCGCAAAGCTCAATCGAAAACATGGGGATCGCGGTCGCCGGCTTCGGCGCCGGTTTCGCGTTCTCCGCTCTCGGTCACCCCGTGCTGGGCGGCCTCGCGCTCATTGCCGGGCTGTACCACATGCTGAACCATTCGGCCTACAAGGCGCTGCTGTTTCTGGGAGCGGGTGGCATTGATGCCGCAACCGGCACCCATGACCTTGATCGCATGGGCGGTCTGCTTCGCAGGCTGCCGTGGTTCGGCGTCCTATTTATAATCGGCACCTTCGCCATCGCGGCGCTGCCACCCTTGAACGGCTTCGTCAGCGAATGGATGCTGCTGCAGTCGCTGCTGCGCGTGGTCGAAGTCGCCTCGGTGCCGGCCCGCATCGTCTTCGGCCTCTCCGGCGCAGCGCTGGCGTTGACTGCGGGCTTGGCTGTGACTTGTTTCGCGATGATTACCACCAGCGCCTTGCTAGGTCAGCCGCGTTCACGCGCTGCGGCGGAGGCACGGCGCGCTCCACGCTCCGTGTGGATACCGATGGGGCTGCTGGCGCTCGTATGCTTCGGCTTGAGCCTGTGGGCAACCGGGATTATCCCGCTGCTCGGCCGCATCGGTGGACCGCTGGTCGGAGCCAATGCCACCGCGGCTCTGGTTCCGGACTTCTTCGGTCAAACAAGCGCGATCCCGCCCGGTGTTCTGCACGGCCTCACCCAGCTCGGCGCGCAGCTTGGCCGCGGCATCCTGCCGCTGCGGAGCTTGATCGTGATGCATTCTGACGCGCCCCGTGCCGGCGTGGTCTATGCGATGTCAACTGCGCTCAGCTTCGCGGTACTCGCATTCATGCTCCTGGTGGTATGGGTGCTCGCGCGGGTGTTCCGGCGGCGCCGGCGCCAGGTTGCGCGGCGCGCGCCGTGGAACGGCGGTATCCCTTCCCTGCGCCCGGAGATGTCTTACACGGCCACTACGTTTTCGGCGCCGGTGCGGGTGCTGTTCGACGCGGTGTTCGATCCCGAAGTAGCCCGCGAGGTGCAACGACAAGGTGCGTTTCTGACCTCCTGGCGGAGGCATGAAGTCCGCGTGCAATTGATCGACCGCGTGCTGATCCGTCCGCTTGGCGAGGCAGCACAGCGGCTTGCCGTACTGCTTGCCCGGCTGCACCAGGGCAAGGTCACGGCGTACGCGGGTTACGTACTGGCAAGTTTGATCGCGGTGATGCTCATTATGAGGATTTTGTACCTTTGATAAACATCATTCCCTATGTCTTTTTGGCTCTCGCGTTTGCGCTCGGCGCCGCGTTCTTGCGTCCGGCGCGCTGGCGAGCCACCGGTTTCTTGGCAGGGAGCTGGGCCTCTGCATTGCTGATCTTCATCGCCGGAGGGCAGACTCTCGCCACCGGAATGAGCGCGCTCGCCACACCCGGCGCACTTGCCATCCTGCCTGGATTCGATTTTGGACTCGACCCGTTGCGTGCGTTCTTCCTGATCATCGCCGCCGCGGTTTACGCAGTGTCGATGCCATTTCTCCTGCGCGATGCT
>JBOGMI010001133.1:0-7886 GCA_050746645.1 Bryobacteraceae bacterium
TCGTCGTTGCCGGTGATCTCTTCCGGAGGCAGCGGCTCGGTGGCCGGCGCGGGAGGTTGAGTCTCTATTTGCCCGGCCGCCGGAGAGTAGGAGATGAGTGTTTGCCCGCCGGCAGACTGCACGATGACGCTTGCCACATCGGCTGCTCTTACTTCGTCGAGAAACGGAGCGCCGGGAGTAAGATCGCGCCTCCACTCCGACACAACTCCTCTGGCATCCTTCACCACAATCCGGACATTTGGAAAAGCGCGAGTCGTGCACGCGCCAATGCGTGTCCCCGCCTCGCTCGCCCGTACGCTTAGCGCCGCTTGGAGATTGGCCTTTTGCACCGGGCCGATCTTCTGAATTGGATACCAGAACTGGCTGAATGTCTTGGTTTCACCTGGAGCGAGAAACGAAAAGTCCGGCTGATTATCGGTGTAGACGCCGGCCATCAACTCGACATATGGGCCGTCTGCATCCGTCAAATTGCGGCCCCAGGCGTAACCGAACTCATGGTTACCCCAGGTCCATAACTTCTTGCCGGGCGAGAGATGGCGATTCGCCACATGCACGAATCCCGCTTCCTCGGCGTGATCGTAGCCGCCGAAGAAAGCTTCTTTCGATCCGAGGGCCATATAGCTTGTGGGCACCGGAATGTTGGCATACCATCGCAGATCGTTTGGCGGATAAGAGCCTGGAGGCACAAAACAGCGCGGCATCTCTTCAACCGGTACGCCGTCGCGCTCCCGCGCTGCATAATCTAAGCCGTAATAGCTCCGGTCGCAGAAAGGGAAACGGCTGATGGCTCGCTTGGCGTGATCGGCAACGTATGCGACGTCGGGTGGAAAGAATAGTTGATAGTGCTCGTGCGCGCGAGCTGCGACATTGGCCCACCAGAGAAACGTCTGCACAAACTCCGTGCGGTTATACAGCCGCACCTTCAGCTCGATGTACGACTTGCCCGGATGCAGACAGACGCCGTGCATGCCCTTCATCCGGTGCATCGGATCGTGATCGCTGCACCATACGGTTCGCGAGCCGTCCTCGTGCTCTTCGATATGTGTCTCGACCGGAAGAAATGTTGCGGGGCGGTGATGCTGCGGCCAGTTGAATTCGACGCCGCCCGAAATCCAGGGACCGGCAAGACCGACCAATGCGGGCTTGATCACGTTCTGGCGATAAAAGAGATCGTAGCCGTTGGTTTTGTCCAGCGCGAGGTGAATGCGCCCGCCGATTTCGGGCAGAATCATCACGCGGAGGAACTCGTTCTCTAAGTGAATGGCTTGCCAGGCTCGGTCCGCCGGCTCGATCGCGATGCGGTCGGTAAAGGGCATCGGGTAAATGCGGCCGCTGCTGCCTTGATAGACCCGGTTCTCTAGAAACATCGGGTTCTTATCGGGAGACAAAGGTTCGTAGGTGGGGAAGAGAACCGGCTCGCGCCAGGCCTTCACGGGGCCGGTTTGGTCCGGCGGAGCTTCAGGCAATGAAAGAGTACTCATCCGTCAACGTACACGCACAAATTTACCAGTCCGCCACAGAGCCATCGCGATGAAACGACGCGACCGGCAGCAGCGGTTGAAACGGATGGCGCGCGGCTTCACGCTCGTTGATTTCGATGCCCAGGCCGGGCCGGGTGGGCGCGCGGCATCGCCCCGCTTCGAGCAGAATGGGCTCCTCAACGACATCGTTGCGCCACGGGACATCATTGCGCACGACTTCCTGAATCAGGTAATTCGGAATGGCGAAGCCGAGATGCGTCGAAGCCGCGGTACTCACCGGCCCCTGCGGATTGTGGCAGGCGACCGAGATCAGATAAGTCTCGGCCATGGCCGCGATGCGCCGCGCTTCGCTGATGCCTCCGCAGTGAGAAACGTCGGGCTGCACAATGGCGCAGGCGCGCTTCTCGAAGAGTTCGCGGAACTCCCAGCGGCCAGTAAGCCTCTCGCCGGTCGCGATCGGGATGGGCACAGCGCGGCCCACCTCCAGCAAGCCATCGATGCTTTCCGGCCAGCAAGGCTCTTCGTACCAATACAGGTTGTAGTCGGCGAGCATGCGTCCGAACTGGATCGCCGCCGCCGGTGTTGTCCTGGCGTGCAGGTCAATCAGAATGTCGATGTCGTCACCCGCCGCCAGGCGCATCGCCTCCACACACCGTGCAGCGTGTTTCAGCACCGAGGGCGTTTCGAGAGGTTCCGAAACTGGAACCGGCAGGCTCTTCACCGCGGTGAACCCGTGCTCGATACTCTCTTTCATTCGTTCGGCGAATTGTTCCGGCTCAGCGGTCTGGTACATGGCTTCGAAAGAGCCGCCGCCGAGGTGATCGTAGAAGCGCAGCGTGTCGCGCACCGGGCCGCCGAGCAGTTCGCATACCGGTTTGCCCGCTTCCTTCCCCTTGATATCCCAGAGTGCCTGGTCAATGCCGCTAAGCGCGGAAAAATTGGTAATGCCGCCGCGCCAGAAATATTGGCGATGCATGATTTGCCAAAGATGCTCAGTGCGGCGCGGGTCCTGGCCTATCAACAGAGCGGAAAGGTCCTCGACCGCGCCCACTACGCCTTTGGTTTTCCATTCGAGCGTCGCTTCGCCCCAACCGTACAGCCCCGGCTGATCGGTTTCGACCTTGACCAAAATCCAATTGCGCCGGCGCGCGTTCACAACCTGAGTCGAGATGTGGGTAATCTTCACGGCCGCACCGAAAGATTATCGAACTCTGCCTTGGTCCAATCGGTGCCGATCGCGAACATGCCGTGCGTATGCGTCTTGTCACTGACTGTTGCAAGCTGCTTGCCATCGAGCATCGCCTCGATCTGAGCGCCGTGAAAGCGTAGCGCCAGGTTGTGCCATTTAGTTGCATCGAACGGTACGGTTCCGGAGGCGAGCGCTGCCGGCGCTCGCTTATATTGCGTCGAGTAGAGCGTCCACTTTCCGTTCTTTCTAAGTCTCAAAACATAGCCGCTGGGCCAGAGCGCTTTGGCATCCGCAAAAACATTGGACGAATCGATGCGGCCGATCACCTCCGCCTCGTCCGCCTGGTCCAGCAGCACATCGGAGCTGACGGTATAGTCCATCCAATTCTCATCGCCCGCCAGCGTGAACGGATTCGGCAGCGGGAACCACGGGATCGGCTTTTGCGTGATGACCTGCTCCAGGCATTTCCCCGTGCGCTTGCGGCACGGATGAACCTCGAACGCGCCGTCCTGGTCGGCAAGATATTTCGGCGCGCGGCTCAGTTCCGTAGCTTCGAAGTTGTCACGATAAGGCAGTGGGAAAGGCATGTTTTTCGGCGGCTGCGCGTCGCCTTTGTGCTGCCCCGTCGTGGTGGTCAGCGAATAGAGCGAACCGGGATCAAAGCGGTAGGTGAAACTGCCGCCGGTTGGGTGCACATCGGAGACATGCTCGAAAATCTTGCTGGCGTTGGTCTCCCAAATGTGAATCGTTCCGTCCGATAACCCTCCGGCGAGCTTGAATGTAACCGTCTGCGGATGTTTGTCCGCGATGGTCTCGAGAATCACGCTCCAATCGCGTTTATCGGGCGATTTCAACGCCACGTAACTGCCGCCTCCGGGAAGATAGCTGCAGGCGGAATCGAGATACTGCCAGCCGGGCTCGGCGAATTGCGTCGTGTGCGCGGTGACCCAAATGGTGCTCTGCACGTTGTAATAGCCGGACCAAGGCGTGTTCGCGATCATCAGGCCGGAATGCGGCGCAGCCAGTATGTCGTAGTAAGAAGTAACCGGGCTCCAGATTTCGGTTGCCGTCAGGTCGCCGTCGATGTAATTGGCGTTGTATTCCTGTGCCAGGATGCGCCCGCCCGTAGCCCAATCGCGCGTACGAATCGGGCCGCCGCCGGGGTTCGGCTGATCCTCGCTCGACCAGAGCGGTTTCCCGGATGCTTTCGCGGTATGCGGCGTCGTCAGCGCGCCATCCTCGGTGCGCGGATAATGCACCGTGAGCACGGCGACGTCTGACCTCAGCGCCGGATCTTTGCGAATCTTTTCCGCGATGCGCCACTGATGCTCGCCCGGATATTCGTCGCAGCAGACGATTTTCGTCTTGAGCCCGCGCGCATCCAGCGCCTTGCGCAGTTCTTTCACATAGTCCGCGCTCGCCGGCGTAAATCGCTTCTCGTTCCAGATGCCCGTGTACTGAATGTCGAGGTGATGATACTTCTTTGCCCCCTCGATGAAATCGGCGATGTACTTCGCCATGTCGGGCGAATAGAACTCGCCGTCGCCGATCCATCCGGGCGCGCCCCAGGGCAGAATGTCCAGGATGATGTTCGGGTTTCTCTCATGCGCCTGTTCCATCAGCCACCATTCGTAGCCGCGGTTGAAGTTGCGATCGGTGCGGGTGCGCTCGTGGCTCGGCTCGGATCCGTCGGTGGAGTTGACGTCGGCGCCGACTTCGACTTTCAAATGCTGGAGCGAGGCGCCGTAATCCGGCTTGAACAGATAATCGAGGATCTGGCTGCGGTACGGCTCCGGATAGTCGATCAGCAGCCGTGAGGAGGCACCGGCGCTCACCGCGCCGATGCCCTGGAAAATGCGCCCCTTCGAATGCCCATCCAGCACGATGGTGGTGGCATCTGGAGATGGAGTCGGCAGCGTAAGCGACCGGGCAGCGGCCAGCAACAAACAGGGGAGAAAAACCGCAGAAATTCGGTGCAAAGATCGCAAGATCGTCTCCGTTCGACAGGTGTACGTTACCGCTTCTGAGCCACATCATACCCCAGTTCTGTCGAAAAATGAAGGAACTTTTCGTTGTACGGAATGGGACAGCCGGGCGATCCATTGCTGCGCATCCGGCAGGCTGACGTTCAGGTCCAGAACGGCCAGGACCATCCGGCTTGGGCAACTTTTTCTTGACAAAGGGCCGAACTTGCAGTAAAAATACCGTGTACGAAAACGACGTCATACACATTTCAGCATGGCGCCAGAAAGAGGACGATATATGTTCACTCGTTTTGCGCTGCTATATAGCTGCTGTACTTGGTGGAATTGTGGCGATACCCGCATTCAGCCAGGTAGATACAAACATCGGACAAACGGACTACGCGCCCCTAGGCGGCGCACCATCTCAGGTGACGGGCCCGCCCTTCCGGCGGCTTGATTTATCCCTGTTTAAACAGTTCCATATTACCGAACGGATCCACGCTGAATTCCGTGCCGAAATGTTTAATGTTACGAATACGGCCAACTTCGCGAATCCAAGCCACTTGAATTTTGACAATGTGACCAACTTTGGCCAGATTACCGCAACCCGCGATTCTCCGAATGATCCGCGTGAGATTCAGTTTGGCTTTAAACTGTATTGGTGAAAAGAGATCGAACGGAAAAGGATATGCTGAGACTCTGCGCGAAATGTTGGATTGCCGTTTCGGCGGCAATGATCTTTGGCTCTGTCGTGCCTTCCAGCCCTGCTGCACCACCAACGCAAGGACTGCCGCCCTATAATCTCATCCTGATCACCCCGGACCAGATGCGAGCCGATTACATGCACACCTATGGGTATCCTTATCCGGATACGCCCAACATCGACCGGCTGGCACATCGAGGGACCGCCTTCACGCGCGCGTATGCGGCGGCTCCATGGACGACCCCATCGTTCGGAGCCATTCTCACCGGCTTGTTTCCCACCGTTCATGGAATGACCCTGCCACCCTATGAGAGCTGTGGGCCCTCGATTACTGAGCCGTTAACCAATGGCAGCATTCCTTCCGTGCCCTCATTTCTTCTGCTTTCGCCGCACAAACCGGTTATTCCGGAGTTGCTCAAATCCCATGGCATGATCACTGCCGTGGACGACGCCAACTGCTGGTCTATCTGGGATGTCGTTCACAGGGGCTGGGATGACTTCAAGTTCTTTCCGGGATACCAACTGCCCGTGCCCGGGCATCCGGGGCGAAGCAGCTTCTATCTTACGGCCCCTAAAACCACCGCTTGGGCTCAGCAGTGGCTGAAGGCGCATCGGAGCCGGCGGTTCTTCTTCTGGGTTCATTACATGGAGCCCCATGCGCCGTATAATGAGCCACCCGCCTATGACCGGTTCAAAACTCCAGATAACTTTCCGAACGTGAACGATTCAAGCGCGGAGGGGCAAAAGCTCATGGCCCTTGCTAAATTGCGAAACTATCATGCGATTCGCAGGCTGCAGGAGCTCTATGCAGGCAAGATTTTGTACGTCGATCACTACATAGGCGAGCTTTTGAAAACGATTCATTCACTCGGGCTCGACAAGAACACCATTATCGTTTTTGTATCGGATCACGGGCAACTTCTCTATTCTCATCCGAAAGACTTTAATACGAACGATCATCGGTCGCTTTACGACGCCGACTTGCATGTGCCATTGATCTTCCGTGGACCGGACATCCCTGGTGGCAAGAGGGTGAATTCTCTTGTGAGTCATTACGACATCCTGCCGACCATTCTGGCATTCGAGAATTTACCGCCCCCCGAACACACGGACGGTGTAAGTTTGAAAGGCGCCATTCTAGGGACATCGTTCAAACCGCCGCACCACTTTCTTTATTCAGAAGAAAGCGTATTGACCCCGCAGTACTCGGTTCGGGACGCCAGATATAAGTTGATTGAGACGATGCGTACCGGGAACATCCAGTGCTTCGATGATCTCGCCGATCCACGAGAGCTTAAAAGCGTTTGCAGCCAAATTCCGGCCGAAGCGTCGAAACTGAAGGCCGCGCTGGACCGGCACATTCAGACGCTCATACGAGAGGCGAAGTCATACCCGGACTGGCAGAACAATATCGCATTAGCGATTCTCGAGCAGCGGGATTCAAAGTCTCTCGATGCGCTTGCACCTCGGCACTTCACTGTTTCTCCTTTGAGCGGCGTGCATTATCAATTAACCGGTCGAGCATGGTCGCTCGTCAAAGGCTTCAAGAACTTTCATAAAATTGCGTATTGGGCGCCGCCGGGACCGGCGGATGCTCATGTTATATGGCGCTCCGACACGCCGCTGACAGGTGAGTACGACATTTCAGTATGGTATGGAGGAACAGGCCAGGCCAGTGCGAAGCAAGCTACAGACGCCAACTACGTCGTGCGATTCAAAGGCGGATCTCTGTCCTTTCCGATTGACCAGAATCGGCGGCAGGGAGAATGGGTTCCGCTAGGTAGATTTCAGGACCCAACGTCGGTAGAAGTAACGAATCGAGCTGACGGCCCGGTGGTTGCGGGCGCCGTCCGATTCGTTCGGGTCCAGCAAAAACCGGCACCGTGAGGAGGAGTTCGTATGTTACAACGTCCCCAATGCAAGTCCTTATCGGAGAAGGCGTCAACTCAGCTTTAGCGGTACGGTTAGCGATCCAGATCAACTAACTCTTAACATCAGCCTTGACAGACCCATGCTCCAGGCATACACTGATCACAGCTAATCGTACAAGCGAGATTGGAAGATTCCTACGGCATCGTCGGGCCATTTTAAGCATCGCTGAAGAACGCACTCTTTGAGAGAGAGAAGTGGAGGTGTGGTTGATCCGATACTTCGCCCGGCCGCGACTTTGAAGTCGCGGCTATACAGGGCGGAAAGTGTTTTTCATGGATGTCTTTTTTCTGTTTACGCCTGAAACTCGGGACAGTTCGACAAAGAAACGCTTCCGGGAACCATTAAGGCAGTGTTGGTAACCGTCGTGATTCCACTCTCACGAATCCGGCAACAACGAAATAGGCCAATTAGAAAATGGATGTATAACGGGTTGAATTGCGTCATCGGAGGGAAAACGATTAGTCATTCTCACGCTTATCACTTGCTTCGGACAGGGCTTTGGCTAGTCGTTCTATGTACCGCTTCGGCCCGTTGGCTGGGCGCATGGGGAGCTAAGCAGCACTCCCAAATGGTTGACGCGGCCTTAGCTGTAGTTCCTCCGAAGGACCACCTTTCGC
>JBOGMI010001134.1:0-1288 GCA_050746645.1 Bryobacteraceae bacterium
AAAGGCCCGGTAGTGCGGCCGAAGCCGATCGTGGCCGCTCCCCACCCGGCCACAACGGCTGTGGCGCATCCGGCGGTAAATGTTCCGCTCAAGTATTACGGCTTTGTGAAACCGGCCAGCAGGACCGAGCCGAATCGCGGATTCTTTCTGGACGGCGACAAGGTGTTGGTCGCCTCCGAGGGACAGATCGTGTTGAAGCGCTATCTGGTGGTGGAATTGACGCCGAACAGCGCCAAGATGGAGGATGTGCGGTTGCGGCAAGGGCGGACCCTGCCGGTGGTGCCCGCGGCGGTGGTGCCGCAGTGAGGAATGCAGTGCAGCGAGGCCGCTTACGCTTCCGGCTCGGATTCGGCAGAAACCGAGCCCCGAGCGTCAGCGAGGTTTGCTCCAAACGGTGCAGTGGCAGAGAGCGCGGGTCGGCGCTGATGATTGTGCTCTTGTTCGCCGCCATTCTGGCGATCACGCTCTACCAGGCGGTGCCGAGAGCGGTGTTCGAAGCGCGGCGAGCCAAAGAGCAGTTGCTGATCGACCGCGGCCATCAATACGTGCGCGCGATTCAGTTGTATTACCGGAAGTTCCGGCCGCAATACCCGCCGTCGATCAAGGCCCTCGAAGATACGAATCATATGCGCTTTTTGCGCCATCGCTTCAAAGATCCGTTTACAGGGAAAGACGATTGGCGGCTGATCCACACCAATGGAGTTGCGCTGACCGATTCGAAGGTGAATCCGATCAAGACCACCGGCAAGCAGAGCGGTTCGAGTTCGGCGTCGGGCTGGTTCAACAGCAGCACGTCCGCGTTTGGTAACGGCAACGATTCGTTTAGCGATACTTCCTCCTCCGACGAGCAGCCCGAACTGGTGGTGCCGCCGGTGCGCAAGCGTCCGCCGGAGATTCCCGCGAATGGAGGCCCGGCGCAAACCGCCGATTCAACGAACCAATACGGCGGCGACTTAAATGCCCAATTGCAGGCGGATCTGGCAAACGAGCCGAGTTTGCTGGGTCCGGAGGGTAGCACGGCAGACGACGAAGCCCCATCCTCCGCCCCACCAGCGGGAGCGCAGCAGGCGGGCGGTCAGAATGCACCTAACCCGATGCAGATGGTGCGCAACATGCTGAGCAACGAGGCGCCGCGCACGCCACAGCAGCCGAATATGGGTCCGGGCGCGATGCATGGACCCGGCATCGCGGGCGTGGCCAGCCGCGCCGCGGGCAAGTCGATCAAGCTGATCAACGACCAGGATGATTATTCGCTCTGGGAGTTTGTTTACGATCCGACCAAGGACCG
>JBOGMI010001135.1:0-4107 GCA_050746645.1 Bryobacteraceae bacterium
TCGGCTAGGAGCGTGGCTGAGCGGATGGAATCTAAGTTCCACGGTGCAGGCGCGCTCCGGTTTTCCGTTCGACATCACTAGTTTCGACAGGAGCATTGGTCTTGGCTTTGCCAATACCGGGCGGCCGAATCTTGTGCCGGGTGTTCCGGTTTGGCTCCGGAACAATTCGGTTCCGGGTGGCCGCGAGCTGAATCCGGCGGCATTTGCGCCAACTTCGGGACTTACTAACGGAACGCTGGGCAGAAACGTGCTCACGGGGCCCGGTTTGTTCCAGATCGACGCCAGCCTGCGGCGTCAGTTCAGGCTTTTCCGGGGCAGCTCTCTCGATATCAGCTTGAATGCTTTCAATTTGCTGAACCAGGCCAACTTTTCGAATCCAATTGGCTACTTGGGAAGCGCTTTTTTCGGACGGCCCGCTTCCATGCAGAACTTGATGCTGGGTTCCGGCAGCCCCACCACCGGCCTCACGCCCATTTTCCAATCCGGCGGCCCCAGAACTGTCGAGGTCCAAATCAAGATCGGCTTTTAGTACTCTATATTTCATTTCTGCGCGAAACTGGCAATCATTTGCCACAACCTCACTGTGGCGCACGCTAAAGATGGTGCTATATAAATGCCGAAACCGCTTGTTTGCGCACGCGGCTCAGAATCGGCATCGCGTGTTTTTCAGGTACTTACAGAGCCGCGAGCGCCAGGGAGCGGTTTCTACCAGGTCCTTTTCAGCATCGTCTAAGGCGTGCGCCCTGTGAACTGGCCGCTCGCGAGGCGTTCGACAAACTCTACATCGCCTTCGAGAAAATCCAGCGACGGCAGCGTTTCCGGCGCCACCCAGCGGATCTGCTCAAAAGCATTGGAAACCGGCTCGCCTGCAAACTGCTCGACAGAAAAGAAGAGCAGATCGACGCCGCGGCCGCCAGGATATTCATAGCGATAACTTGTCAGCTCGGCGCCAATCTCAGCGTCGATAGACAATTCTTCGCGCAACTCGCGGACCAGCGCCTCTCTCGGCGATTCGCCTGGTTCCACCTTGCCGCCGGGAAACTCCCACTTGAGCGGATGCCGCCCGTCACTCTTCCGCTGTCCGGCGAGTATCTTCCCGTCGCGGCAAATGACGGCGGCCGAGACGAGCATTTATGCGGCGGCGATCAACTGGCGCAATACAAAGGGCAGAATTCCGCCGTTGCGGTAGTATTCGCCTTCCTGCGGCGTGTCGATGCGCGCCTTCGCTTCGAAGTGAATCTGTTTGCCGTTGGGCTTCACCGCCGTGATGCGAACGTTGCCGTTTTCGGCGAGCGCGCCGCGCACATTCGTCAACGAAAATACTTCTTCGCCGGTCAATCCGAGCGAGGAAGCGCACTCTCCCTCGCGGAATTGCAGCGGAAGCACGCCCATCTGGACAAGGTTCGAACGATGGATGCGCTCAAAGCTCTCAGCGATGACCGCGCGCGCGCCCAACAGTAGCGTTCCCTTGGCCGCCCAATCGCGCGAGGAGCCGGAGCCGTATTCCTTGCCCGCGATCACAACCAGCGGCACGCCCTCGGCTTTGTACTTCATGGCGGCGTCGTAGATCGACATCTGCTCGCCGTCCGGCATGTGGCGCGTCCAGCCGCCTTCGGTTCCCGGGGCCATCCGATTTCGCAATCGGATATTGGCGAACGTGCCACGCATCATCACTTCATGATTTCCGCGGCGCGAACCGTAACTGTTAAAGTCGCCCGGCTTGATTCCCAGGCTAATCAGATACTTTCCCGCCGGGCTGTCTTTCGGAATAGCACCCGCCGGCGAGATGTGGTCCGTAGTTACCGAATCCCCCAGCACCGCAAGCGCGCGCATGCCTGAGATATTCGATACATACGTCTCCGGGTCTACTAATTCATCGAAATACGGCGGACGCTTGATATAAGTGGAATCGTCCGTCCATTCATAGATATCGCCGGTAGGTATTTTGAGCGAGTTCCAGTTGTGATCGCCCGCAAACACCTCCGAGTACTGTTTGGCGAAGAATTCGGTGCGCGCTGAGGCGAGGACCGCGGCGGCAATTTCCTGCGAAGAAGGCCAGATATCCCGCAAGTAAACGTCTTTTCCTTGTGAGTCCTTGCCAAGAGGTTCCGTCGCTAAATCCAAATCCATTCGCCCCGCGATCGCATAGGCGACCACCAGCGGCGGCGAAGCTAAATAGTTCGAGCGCACCAGCCCGTTCACGCGGCCCTCGAAATTGCGGTTCCCGCTAAGGACCGCCGCCACGTTGAGGTCCCCTTTCGTTACCGCTTCGGCGACTTTTTCCGGCAGCGGTCCGCTATTTCCGATACAGGTCGTGCAGCCGTAGCCGACCAAATGAAAATTCAGCTTCTCCAAGTACGGCATCAGGCCCGCGTCGTTTAGATAATCGAAAACAACTTTCGATCCCGGCGCGAGCGAGGTTTTTACCCAGGGCTTCACCATCAGCCCCTTTTCGACCGCCTTTTTTGCCAGCAATCCCGCGGCGATCATTACCGAAGGATTTGAGGTGTTAGTACAACTTGTGATCGCCGCGATGACGACCGCTCCGTCATGAATCGTTTCCGTGTGGCTGTTGACGCTCAGCTTGGCGCGCTTGGGAGGGGCGCCTAGCGAGGCCAGAAAGCTGCGCTTGACGTCGCCTAGTTCGATGCGGTCCTGCGGGCGTTTGGGGCCGGCCAGCGACGGAGTTACTTTCGACAAATCGAGCGACAGTGTTTCCGAGTAATCCGGCTCCGGCGAATCCGCCGTCAGAAAAAGCCCCTGCTCCTTCGTATATGCCTCAACCAACTGAATCTGCTCCGGCGAGCGGTTGGTCAGGCGCAGATAGTCGAGAGTGACGGCATCGACGGGGAAAACGCCGATGGTGGCGCCATATTCCGGGGACATGTTGCCGATGGTGGCGCGATCGGCGACGGACAAAGCGCTAACGCCGGGACCGTAAAATTCCACAAACTTACCCACAACGCCATGCTTCCGCAGCATCTGAGTAACTGTGAGGACTAAATCCGTTGCAGTAGCGCCTTCGGGGAGCGCGCCGATCAATTTAAATCCGACCACGTGCGGCAACAGCATGGAAATCGGCTGGCCGAGCATGCAGGCTTCCGCTTCGATCCCCCCGACGCCCCAGCCGACGACGCCCATACCGTTGACCATCGTGGTGTGCGAATCGGTGCCCATCAGCGTATCGGGATAGGCTTCGAGCGCGTCACCGGCGCCGTCGCTGAAAACCACCTGCGCCAGATACTCGATGTTGACCTGGTGAACGATGCCGGTATCGGGCGGCACCACGCGGAAATTGCCGAACGCGTTCTGGCCCCAGCGCAGGAAGGCATAGCGCTCGCGGTTGCGCGAAAACTCGAGCAGCGCATTTTGCTCAAACGCGCGTGGAGAGCCGAAGGCATCCACTTGCACCGAATGATCGATCACCAGGTCGGCAGGGATCAACGGGTTCGCCAGCTTCGGTCCGGCGCCGTGTTTCTGCAGTGCATCGCGCATCGCCGCCAGATCCACCACGCAGGGAACGCCGGTGAAGTCCTGTAACAGAATGCGTGCCGGGCGGAATTGGATCTCCCGCGGCGTCGCTTTGGGGTCCCATTTGCCCACGTATTCGATATCGCGCGGCTTTACCGTGCGGCCGTCTTCCCAGCGCAGCAGGTCTTCGAGCAGAATCTTGATCGAATACGGGATGCGCGCGAGGTTTACGCCCGCCTTCTTCTCCAGCGCATCAAGACGAAAAATGCGGAATTCGCGCGCGCCCACGCGAAACTTGCTTGCCGCGTCGAAACTGTTTTTGCTACCCATTTAACTATTAGTTTAGGGCACGGCAGGGCTGCTTCCGTTACGCGCTTTCTCAACCAGCCGCTCATGAAGACGATTGTCACGCCCCAACTCGGGATGGAAGGTCGCAATCATGTGCCGACCTTGCTCGACGACTACTGGCGCGTTGAGATACGTCGCGAGCACTTTCGCTGCCGACCCCACGCGGCGAATTACCGGGGCGCGGATAAAGACCGCTTCGGCCGGCTCGCCTTCGAATTCGATCCGCTCGATGCGGCTGTCGATCTGACGCCCGTACGCATTGCGCTCGATCGACATGTCGATGAGCCC
>JBOGMI010001136.1:0-1854 GCA_050746645.1 Bryobacteraceae bacterium
CCCTCAACCCGAGCGCAATCTCGCGCGACGCTGCGAGCCATTCGTTCCAGGAATAGGTCCGGTATTCTCCCTTCGCCTTCGCTCCCGCAGGTTGATAGAGCGCAACCGCATCGCCATGCTGCGCCGCCGTCTCCTCCAGCGTCGTAAAAATGTTGCGCCCGGGCACGCCCGAATTTTAGCAATCGAGCAGCGCGCTGTCCGGATGGCAATCAATCGAACCGAAAAGCGACAATCTTGCTATCCAGCGGAACCTCGCCTGCGATGGTCACGCGCAGAACCGCCGAAAACGGCCCGATACGGCGGTGCTTTTTCTTGAAGTACGAAAGCAGATGGGCAATTTTCCCTTCGCGGCAGACAAATTCCGCGGCGGCTTGGGTGCCAAAGGTCGTGGTGCCGGCAAGCATCAGCATATGGCGGGACCAAGCGCCCGAACTGAACTCGATCAGGGCGTAATCGTGGGTGATGGGCGGCTTCTTCGATCCGAAATATATCTTCTGTTCGCCCGGCCGCGGGTGTAGGTTGACCAGCCCGAGATCGGCCGGACCGACGGGGCCGGGGACTCTTCGAAAGGTGAAATCGTGGTCGGGCGGCAGTTCGCGCAGCGGCAGATTTTCCGCCGGAGAGCCGAGGAAGATGACATCCCGGTTCTTGGTGTCATCCCAATTCAGCAGCCGCCCACGCTTCAAAAGAAAACTCCGGCCTAGCTCGTCGAAGGTGCCACGGAGCCGGTAGACAGCCATGACCTCGCCAACCCCGGTATATTGGTCGAAAATCGCGTCGGCGGGATCTTTCCGTGGATTGTAGTAGCGGAGACCGGTTTCAGGCCGGCCGACAAATTCCGCGTTGCTATAGACGATGAGCGGCGGAGTCGAGGTGGACAGAACCGCGTTCCAGAACCGGGCGACGGCGGGAATGTGTTTGCGATGCAGCACGGTTGTGGGAAGGAGGACCGCCAGGAGTACCACAAC
Organism: Bryobacteraceae bacterium; assembly: GCA_050746645.1. GTDB lineage: Bacteria > Acidobacteriota > Terriglobia > Bryobacterales > Bryobacteraceae > Bog-105. The sequence continues at coordinate 969 of JBOGMI010001136.1, forward strand.
CACGCCGGCGGCAATCAGGATATGGGAACGGCGGAAGCGGCGCGCGGGCGGTAAATCCGCGCCCGGAGGCTGCTCCTGAGGCGAGCGCTCGTGGAACAGAACGGCATAGCTGCCTTTCGGGATCTTCACCTGCCAGTGCTGGCCAGCCCCGGCCGTTGCGTAATACTCGGTTAATTTCGAGCGTAACCGGCTCGTTTGCACCCGCACGGTGGAATCCACCCGGGGATCGAAACTTTGCGGCCGACCGAAGACCTCCGTCGCGATCTGGTGCTCTTTGGCCGGATGGTCGGGGTGCTGCAGCGAGCGCTCCGCCAGGTAACGGAGGAGGTTGCAAAGGGCTTCCGAGCCATGCAACAGCGGATGGCCGACCAGATCGTGCAGGATCTGGCGAATCTCTTCCGCCGAGGGTGTGCGTGTTTGTGAGGCCGGGGGCGGCAACATTGACGCCTTCAAACGATCTTATCAGTAACGGAGCGGAGAACGTATGACACATGTATGTAACGGCTTCATACGGCCAAAAAACTTCCCGGCGCGGCGAAATAGGAGCATAGTTTCTGTTAGCGACGGTTTCAGGGGTCTGTTTTTGAGACCGTTGTCGATCGGGTGGGGCAGACCATTGGGGTTTGTGGTCTGTCCTGGCCGTACTGTTCAAGCCGATGCCAAGCCAACGGCCGCCAAGCGGCTGACCCTCGGGCCGGGCAGGATAATGCCGGTCAGGTTCAGCGGATCGGCAGCGGAAACGGCATTTGCCGGAGGCCGATTCGAGTCGCGGCGGATTTTCCTTAATAATTCCAGCGCTTCCGGCCGCGCAAACTGTTCTCCCGTGAAGCCGGAAACGAAGCGGCCGCCGCGGATCTCGCCGCGCGCTTCCATCCTGCGCAGAACC
>JBOGMI010001137.1:0-2666 GCA_050746645.1 Bryobacteraceae bacterium
CCCCGATACGTTCGGACGTCCAAATCGGACTGGATGCTCAAGGCAACATGGCCGCGTTCCAGATCGACCACTATATGCCCGCCATGCAGGACGATCGCCTGGCCGGTGCGATCCTTGCAGGCCTTCCGGCCATTCCGGCGCCGAACGAAAAGGGCGCAACTTTCGGCCTGAATATCGGTATCGCCGATCCGTGGATTTATGACAGTCCGCGCGCCCTTCTCGAGCGCGGTCACGGCACCTATCAAATTGGTCAGAGCTCGTCACCCATTCATGTCGGACTTCGCGACCACAGCATGCGGACGCCCATCCAATTCCAGCAGAACTTCTCGCGTGAGTTAGCCATCACCGAGGCCGCTGTACTGGCGCAAAAGGACCCACTCCAATTCAGGATTGACCACGCACACGAGGAACGGCTCATCCACGTGCTGAAAACTGCTCGGAAGGCGTCCGGGTGGCAACCCCGAGCGGACGAGCCGAAGACAGTTCATGGTGTGCGACGCGGGCAGGGCGTATCGACTTTGTTCCGCAACGGAACTTATTGGGCATGCGTGGCGAACATTGCGATTGAGATGAATACCGGCATCGTCAAGGTCGAAAAAATGACCGTGGCGGTAGACCCGGGAATCGTCATCAATCCGGCGCAGTTGAAGCGCCAAGTGGAAGGCGGCGCCGTGATGGGGCTCAGTATTGCGTTGAAAGAGGAAGTGCCATTCGACGAGAGCGGAGTAACAGCAGCCGATTGGCGAAGCTATCCAATCACCACAATGGCCGATCTTCCGGAGATCAACGTAGTCCTTATCCATCGGCCTGAAGTCGGAAAGTACGGCCAGGGTTCTGAAGCTGCTAACGCGCTGGCTCCTTCGGCTATTGCAGGAGCGTTCCTGGATGCAACGGGCAAAGCGGCGCGCCGCATTCCGCTAAAACCGGAATATGTCCAAGCGGTGCTGAGAGCGTGAGAACTACCCAGCTCTGAATGTGTCAGAGGCGTGGCGCCCGCCGCGAAACGTGCCGAAAACGCAAGATTTCGATCACCTGCCTGTTTTCATCGACGCGATAATAGATGTGCAGCGGAGGATGAGAGAGCCGCCGAATCCCGGGGCGCTGTTGAACAATCACGCCAATGCGAGGAAAAGACGCGAGGCGATCAAGGTGCTCAAAAAGACTATCGCCAAAACTCTCGGTGGTTCCCGGGTGATGTTCCATGGACCAGTCGAAGATTTCTTCCAGTGTGATTAGCGCTTGGGGGTGGTAGGTGAGCTTGTAAGCCATTGCCGGAAACGGGCGCGCGCTTCTTCAGGCGTCAACATACGTACACGCCCTTCGTCGATTTCACGGCAATCCTCATCCAGCAGGCGGAGAGTTTCTTCCTCTTCTTCCACTTCCTCGGTGTTGGCGAAAGGATCGAGTTCCATAGCGCTCTCGCTTTCATTGTAAGGCAATATTGCACCCGTACAATGGAACGTGCGCTATGGGCAATGTTGACGATCCCGAGTGGATCGCCGCTCTCCACCGCGGCTTGCGCTGGTGAGGGCGGCCGCGCAACGAATTCCGGGCCGGGGGTCTTGCACACTGCTGAGGCCCTCGCGGTCCGGTTTGGCGTCTTTTGGCGGTCCACGAACTAATTCTGTAACTGCATCCATTGCCGGCGAATCTAGGTAAAGAAGAAGTCCAGCGATTGACGTTCCCGCGCGGCGGCAGGGGCTGAGGTGTGTGCGCCAGGCGCGCTTCTTCCCCTCAGGTCATGATGAAGAAAGCAGTTCCGATCACCGAAGTCATCGATGCGGACCGGGTGCTCGCGGCGCTGATCGCCTTTAAGAAGGGCGATTTTTCGGTCCGCCTTCCCGTAAACCAGGTGGGCCTGGCGGGCAAACTGATCGACAACTTGAACGATATTTTCGAGCTGAACGAAAACATGTGCCGCGAGATGGTGCGGGTCAGCACCGCGGTTGGCAAAGAAGGAAAAGTCGGCCAGCGCGCCGCCTTGCCCGCCGCGTCCGGAGGCTGGGTGTCGTGCGTCGACTCGGTGAACAGCCTGATTTCGGATCTGGTCCAGCCGTCCACCGAAATCGCCCGAGTGATTGGCGCGGTGGCGCAAGGCGACCTGTCACAGAAAATGCCGCTCGAAGTCGAAGGACGCCGCCTCAAGGGAGACTTCCTGCGCACGGCGCGCGTGTGCAACACGATGGTGGGCCAGCTTAATTCCTTTGCCTCCGAAGTCACCCGCGTGGCGCGCGAAGTCGGCACCGAAGGCAAGCTGGGCGGGCAGGCGGATGTCAAAGGCGTCGCAGGCACCTGGAAGGACCTGACCGAATCGGTCAACTCCATGGCCGGAAATCTTACTGCTCAAGTCCGCAATATCGCCGAAGTGACCACCGCCGTCGCGAGGGGCGATCTCTCGCGCAAGATCACGGTGAATGTGCAAGGCGAAATTCTGGAGTTGAAGAACACCATCAACACCATGGTGGATCAGCTTGGCTCGTTCGCTTCCGAAGTGACGCGTGTCGCGCGTGAGGTGGGTACGGAAGGCAAGCTGGGCGGGCAGGCCGATGTCAAAGGCGTGGCGGGCACCTGGAGGGATCTGACCGAATCGGTCAACTCCATGGCCGGAAACCTTACCGCTCAGGTGCGCAACATCGCGGAAGTGACTACGGCGGTGGCGCGGGGCG
>JBOGMI010001138.1:0-2176 GCA_050746645.1 Bryobacteraceae bacterium
CCGCGCTGGCGCCGCGACGGCCGGGAACTGTTTTTCATCGCGCCCGACGGCAAGCTGATGGCGACAGCCGTAAAAGCTTCCGGAAAATCGTTTCAGGCCGGAGTGCCGCATGCACTGTTTCAGACGAACATAGCGGCAATCGTTGCCGCCTTCCATGAATACGCCGTCGCAGCCAACGGTCAAAAATTTCTGATCAATTCGAAATCCGCAAAAACGGCGCAAGCGATCACGCTGCTCGTGAACTGGCCGGAGATGTTGCACGCGCATTGACTTGCATAATCGGGCGCTTACAGCCGGCGTGGCCCCTGCGATAACCTTACGAAGGTATGAGCGAACGTAGAAAACTCGGCAACAGCGATTTGGAAATTACGCCGATTGGCGTGGGCGCCTGGGCGATGGGCGGCCCGGGTTGGCAGTTTTCCTGGGGACAGCAGAACGATGCCGATTCGATTGCGGCGATTCGCGCGGCGCTCGATGCGGGCATGAATTGGATCGACACTGCGGCCGTTTACGGGCTGGGCCATTCCGAAGAGGTCGTGGGAAAGGCGCTCAAAGAAGTCCCGCGCAAGCCATATGTCTTTACGAAATGCGAGCGGCGCTGGGATGAAAAGCGGCAGATCTTTCCGTCGCTCAAAGCGGCATCGATCCGCCAGGAATGCGAAGACAGTCTGCGCCGCCTGGGCGTGGACGTCATCGATCTATATCAGGTCCATTGGCCGCAGCCGGACGAAGATCTGGAAGAAGGCTGGACCGAAATGGCGCGCCTGAAGGAAGAAGGAAAGGTACGCTGGATCGGCGTCTCGAATTTCAGCGTCGAGCAGATGGAGCGGGCAGGGAAGATCGCCCCGATCACTTCGCTCCAGCCGCCCTATTCGTTGCTGGCACGCGGCGCCGAAGACCATCTTTTGCCGTTTGCCAAGGAGCATGGTATCGGCGTCGTCGTTTATTCGCCAATGCGGGCGGGGTTGCTTGCAGGCAAGATGAGCCGCGAGCGCACGGAAAATTTCGCTCCGGACGATTGGCGCCGCCGCGACAAAGATTTTCAGGAGCCGCGGTTGAGCCGCAACCTGGAACTCGCCGAGCTGCTACGAAAAATCGGCCGCAGCCATGACCGCACTCCTGGCGAAGCGGCGATTGCGTGGGTACTGCACAATTCCGCGGTGACGGCCGCGATTGTCGGCGTGCGCAGCGCCGATCAGGTAGGCGGAATAGCCGGGGCGCTTACGTTTCGTCTTTCGGATCAGGAAGCCGCCGCGATTGAGGGGTTCCTTCGGCAGCCGGCACAGGCCGGACAATCGGCTTAAGCCGAATGTAAAGAGTGTTTCCCGCATGCGCAGCTGACGGCTGCCGAGTCCCCTTAGAAGCTGAATTTTCCGCCCGGCGACAATGGCGTTGAGCGCAGCTCCCCGAGTGCATGCCGGATCACCTGAGCTGCGCCTTGCAGCCCGAGGGCCGCCATAATCGCGGCAACGATCCAAATCAGGCCATGCTGTATGAGTACCAAAGACGCCGGCAGCAGCGAAGAGGACCGCCAGGTTCCCGATCACGTCATTACGTGAGCACAGCCAAGCCGAACGCATGTTGCTGTCGCCCTTTCGGGAGTTCCACAGCAAACCGAAAACGACTGCATTGGCAAGAAGCGCCGCGAATCCGACCTCACCCATGGTCACCGCATGCGGCACGGTTCCATAAATCGCATGCCAGATAATCGCGCTCGCAACCCACAGTCCGAACAGCCCCATCGTCGTGCCTTTGAGCAGCGCGGCCTTTGCACGGTAATGCAAGCTCAAACCGATGACAAACAGGCTGATCCCGTAATTTGCAACATCGCCCAAAAAATCGAGCGCGTCGGCCTGAAGCGAAACCGAACCAGCCATCAACCCTGCGACGATCTCGATCAGAAACATGGCTCCATTGATGAGGAGCGCCGCCCACAACACCCTCCTGTAGCGGTTATCCGTCGGTTCAGGACATTCGGAGGTACAGCAATGCACGCTCACCGGGCAACCTCCTAACGACACACTTCATCTTATCTGGGTGACCACTGCTCGTCGGCGGAAGGGCCGTAGAGCGCGGGCACGGGGATGCCGTTCAGGCGCAGATAAACACCAAGCTGGGCCACGTGGTGAATGAGATGGTTGAAACACATGCGGCGAAAGCTCAGCGAGCGCGAATC
>JBOGMI010001139.1:0-1033 GCA_050746645.1 Bryobacteraceae bacterium
CTCAGCGTTTATCTGCAAGGCACAGCCACGCAATTGCAACCGGGCGACGCCATCCTGATTGTCGGCGATGAGCGGCTAGAGCCCGGCAACGCTACCGATCCGCACTGGGACATTCGCATCGTCACGGCGGTGCAGGCCGACAGCGAGAAAAATCGTACGAATGTGGTCTGGAGCGAAGGATTGGGCGACCCCGCGGAGCACGTTCCGCCTGCAAGTAAGAATGCGAAATTTTATGCTCTGCGCCAGCGCGCGTCACTGTTCGGATACAACGCTCTAAACCCGCTGATGCTGACTCCGAAGACCAAGGCGCAAATCGCCGGCCTGCTGAACGGCAACGAGTGGAAGTTTGGACTGACCGCCAGCGGCGCCAATCTGGCCACACAAGGTCTGGTTGATCTCGACGCGGTGTATCCCAAGCTTTCGGTTGGCGGTTGGTTGGCGATGATCATCCCGGACGCGAACGTCTCGCGCTCCCCCTCCGGGTTCGTCATGCTTTGTTTGATCAATTCGGTCACTTCGATCACTCGCTCGGATTACGCGACGAGCGCGAAGATCACGCGCGTGGCTGTGGACAACGCGTCGAGTCTCAGCACCTTTTACAACGCAAGCCGCTCGACCTCGATCCTGGCGCAAAGCGAGGAGCTTGCGGCGACCGAGCAGCCGCTCGATCATCCACTATACGGGGCGTTCATCGATCTGAAGGGAGTGCGTCTCGATCTCGCCGCAGTCAAGGCGCTGGCCGTGTACGGCAAAAGCCAGAAGCTGCAGATCAATCCATTTGTGAATTCGCTCGAGTTCGTGCCCGATGACGGCTCTCCCAATCTCACATTGAAGCCGCGGGACACGCTGACCATTGCCGAGCCGGCGAATCTTCCGCTTGCGAGCGACGGCTCGATTCCGGACTGGAGTACGTCAACCGCTGAGCTTCAGCTTCGGGTGCTTGATGCCGGCGGGAGAACCGGAAGCGTGAATGCGGCGCTCAGCAACTTTACACTCGTGCCCGCGGCGAGCAAAGATCCAGTCATTCAGGAGT
>JBOGMI010001140.1:0-5115 GCA_050746645.1 Bryobacteraceae bacterium
TTCGCGCTCAGGCTATCGACCGGCGTATCGCGAAACAGAACGAAGGGCGCGCGCCGGAACTGAATGGCGATCTCGCTGACGCGCTTCGACATGCGTTTCCCGGTGCGCACATAAAACGGCACATCGGCCCAGCGCCAATTGTCGATCTTCAATCGCAGGCCAACAAACGTTTCCGTGCTCGAATCGGGATCGACGTTCGGCTCCCCGCGGTAGCCGGGTACGTGTACTCCTTCTTCCGTTCCCGGACCATACTGCCCGCGCACCGAACGCATGAGGACATCTTCAGGCGTCAGCGGCTGAATCGCATGCAGCACCTTCACCTGCTCGTCGCGCACGGCGTCGGCGGCGAACGAAATCGGCGGCTCCATGGCGGTCAGGGTCAAAAGCTGAAAAATATGGTTCGGCACCATGTCGCGCAAAGCCCCCGCCCGTTCGTAGTACCTGCCTCTTTGCTCCACGCCCAGGGTCTCGGCGACGGTGATTTCAACATGATCCACATAGCGCCGGTTCCAGACCGGCTCGAAGATGCCGTTGGAAAAGCGGAACGCCAATATATTCTGAACGGTTTCTTTGCCGAGATAATGATCGATGCGGTAGATCTGATGCTCGTTCAGAACGCAGGTAATCTCGCGGTTGAGCGCGCGAGCCGATTCCAGATCGTGTCCGAACGGCTTTTCGATGACTACGCGGCGCCATCTTCCGTCCTCCTCCTGGGTCAGGCCCACAGCACTCAGGTGTGTCACCACTTGGCCGAAGAGCGCCGGCGCGGTGGCCAGATAGTAGAAATAGTTTCCGTGCGTATGGTGCTGCTGTTCGATCTCCGCCAGCCGCTGCTTTAAACACTCATAGGCCGCCGCCTGCTGAAAATCTCCGCTGCAATAGTACAGCCGCTCCAAGAGCCAATCGCAGAAGGCGCAAGTTTCCGGAGCGCCGGCAAACTGCGTCAGGTCTTCGCGCACCAGCGCGCGAAACCCGTCCTCGCTCATGGGGTCGAGCGCAAATCCGACCAGCGCGAAATCGGATGGCAGCAGTTTCTTTTTCGCCAGATTGAAGAGCGTGGGAATCAGCTTGCGCTTGGTTAGGTCTCCCGTTGCACCGAAAATGACCATGGTGCACGGATCGCCGCGCCTGCCGTGCTCGGCGACCGCCCGAATCTGCTGTTCTTGTTCCTGCTGGGTTTCTACCGGCATCGTTCTCCTCTAACAGTTTCCCCCATCGCCCTATTTCTTGTTATCAATCGCTGGTCAACCGTATCAATCTGCTATTGCTTGCCCATAGAAGCCGTGGCATCATAATTATGGGGAAACCATAGGAGCGGAACTTGGACAGAAAATCGAATGTTTGGCAGGGGACGCTCGCCCTGATGGTGTTGAAAACCCTGGAAACCATCGGGCCTTTGCACGGCTACGGCATCGCGCGGCGTATCGAGCAGACCAGCGGCAACGTTTTATCCCTGAACTACGGTACGCTCTACCCTGCCCTGCTGAAGCTGGAACAGGAAGGCTACATCGCATCCGAATGGGGCACGTCCGATAACAACCGCCGCGCAAAATTCTACCGCCTCACCCGCGCCGGACGCAAGCGCGCGCAGCAGGAAGCCCGCGACTGGCAGTTCGCAACCTCGGTGTTGACGCGGTTTTGGGCGCCGGGTACTGAGTCATGAAGACCCGTTGGAGTTGGACACAGATATGAGATCCCTGCGCGCATGGCTGCTCCGCCTCCGCGGCTCTTTCCGCAAACAGCGTCTGGAGCGCGACGTCTCCGCGGAGATCGAGAGCAATCTCCAACTGCATATCAACGACAATCTCCGTGCAGGCATGGCTCCTGAGGAGGCTCGGCGCCAGGCTCTGCTGAAGCTCGGCGGCGTGGAGCAGACGAAAGAAGCCTATCGCGACCGGGCTGGGATTCCGGCATTGGAAACGCTCTTCCGCGACCTCCGTTACGGCCTCCGCATGCTGCGCCGGAATCGGGCATTCACGGTAGCGGCGGTGCTTTCGCTTGCGCTCGGCATCGGCGCGAGCACAGCGGTGTTCAGCATTCTCGACACCGTTTTTCTGAGGCCGCTACCATACCCGGATTCGGGACGGCTGGTTTGGGTCGCGGTTCGCTTCCCCAGCTTCCATGGTGCGTTTTTATTCTCCCCCGATTACGCGGCCTGGCGCCGCAACAATCAGGTTTTTTCCGAATTGGCCGCCATGCGCGGCGGCGCCGGTAAGATGATGCTGCTGGGCGGCCCCGAGCCGGCCGACGTTCGTGCCCTCTCGGTTTCCTACAATTTTCCGGCCACGTTCGGAGTTTCGCCCCTCCTCGGCCGAACGTTTACACCACAGGAGGAACTCCCGCATTCGCCCAGGGCCGTGTTACTGACTTATCGCTTCTGGCACAGCCATTTTCATGCGAATCGCAAAATCGTCGGGCATGTTGTCAAGCTGAACAGTCAGCCCTATACCATCACCGGTGTGCTTCCCTCCTCGCTTGTGCTTCCGCTGGGCATGAAGGCCGATGTCCTCACGCCCTTGCGCCTCTCGCCCACAGCGAGCCACCATGACCGCTCCCCCATGTGGGCATTGTCGGTGATTGGCCGATTGAAACTCGGCGTAACACTAGCGCAAGCTCGGGCGGACACAAAGACCCTCTTTGCGGCCAGTAAAGCAGACGCACCTAAGCTGTTCGGTTCGGACACCCATCCAGTTGTGAAATCTCTGCAGCAGCGTTGGGTTCAGTATTCCCGATCACTGCTGTTTGTCATGGCCGCGGCGGCCGGTTGCTTTCTGCTCATTGCTTGCGCGAATGTCGCGAATCTCTTGCTGGCGCGATTCTCTACACGTTCGCATGAACTTGCGGTGCGAGCGGCCATCGGCGCTGGGCGGGCGCGCCTGGTTCGGCAATTGCTGACGGAAGTTGCCCTGCTGACAACCCTCGGATGTGCATTGGGAATGGCCATCGTCGCAATTGCGCTGCATGGGTTCGTGCATTTCGCGGGCGATGCGATTCCGCGCTTGCACGCGGTTCACGTGGATGGCCGCGTGTTTGCAATTGCATTGCTGGTGTCGGTTCTCACCGCTGTCCTGTTCGGCGTGCTACCCGCCTTGCGCGCCGGCCGTGTGGATGTCCATGCGGTCCTGCAGCAGGCCGGACGAGCGGGCCTTGCGGGAGACCGCAGTCTTTTGCGCCGGTGCCTGGTCGCCGCGGAAATTGCGCTCTCCGTGGTTCTGGTTTGCGGCGCGGCACTGCTGCTCGAAACGCTTTGGCATTTGGAAAACGATCATCTGGGGTTTGAGCCGGAGCACGTGCTGACCGTTCGGCTGCCGCTCAGAGGAACGAAATTCGAAGAGAGCAATCACCAAGCGCTCGCGGATCAATTTCTGACGTATCTGCGGCGCATTCCGGGGACCGAAGCCGCTGCTATGTCGCAATGCACGCCATTAGTCCCAGGAGGTTACATGCAGGCGTTCTCGCGCTCGGACCGGCCGCTGCCGGAGCGATTCCAACGCGGCGACAACATTTACGTCTGCGGCGCCGGTCCCGGCTATCTCAAAACTGCCGGCATACCGCTCATCCGCGGCCGATTCTTCACGCAGCAGGATTTCCAGCATCCGGGCACGCTCGCGGTCATCAATCAGGCTGCCGCTCGAACCTATCTCTCAGATGAAGACCCGCTGGGCAAGCAAATCATGGGAGGACATGGAGGCCCTTGGAAAAAAGTGATCGGCATCGTTGGCGATACCAAGAACTATGCGCTGAATCGGTCCCCTGTTCCGCAGATGTTTGTGAACAATTTGCATCTGCGCGATAGCGGGCTGCCTCTGTTCCTGGTGCGCAGCGTGGCAAATGAAAACGCACTGACGAACGCGATTCGCGCCTATCTGCATTCGCTCGATCCCAGGCTTCTCGCCAAGTTCCAAACGCTGGATCAAGTCATCGCCCAGAGAACCACCGGCCCGCGCTTCGACAGTATCCTGATCGGGGCCTTCGCTGCGCTCGCTTTTCTGATGGCAGTGATCGGCATCTATGGTGTTCTCTCGTTCGGTGTCGCACAGCGCACGCAGGAGATCGGCATCCGCATCGCTCTCGGCGCCGAGCCGCGGCGCGTGATGGCGCTGATCTCGCGGGAAGGCGCGCTGTTGGCCGGTATCGGTATTGCCGCCGGGCTTGGCGGCGCTCTGGCCTTGACGCGCTACTTGGGAAGTCTGCTCTATGATGTCAAACCAGACGATCCGGCTACTTACGCGGCCGTAGTCATCGGGCTGTGTGCCGCCGCGGCAATCGCCACCTACTTCCCCGCGCGCCGCGCTTCGGAAATTGATCCCGTGGAGGCGCTCAGGCGTGAATAACTCGAACTCTGGTCTGTGGATCTGGCGTTTTGATCTGCCAAGCCGCTCGTATGGGAGCCGGATATGAGATCCGTGCGTGCGTGGTTGGTCCGCTTGTGCTTGTTGCCTTGGCCGCCTGCTACATTCCCGCGCATCGAGCAATGAAGGTTGATCCGATGACGGCCTTGCGGTACGAGTGATCCTACTTATCGGATCAGACCCAGCGCGCCGCGCAGCGGAATGCGCACCCAATCGGGCCGGTTGTTCCATTCGTAGCCGATTTCGTAGAGCGCCTTCTCGAGCAGGAAAGTGTCCAAGACCACACGCCGCTCCTGTCCGCTCGCGCCGGCGAAGGCGTCCTTCGCCGCGGCAAAATAGGCGCCGGCATAAAACGCGCTCATCCAGGCGCTCCAGCTTACCGCCCAGGATTCCAGCAGCGGAAAGACATCTTGTTGCGCGGCCGCATCGGGAAACACGGCAAACAGCGCCGCATAAGCCGCATATTGAAACGACCGGATCATTCCGGCCACGTCGCGCAGCGCCAGCGCCTTGGCTCGCCGGTCCTCCAGCGGCCGCGACGGCTCGCCTTCGAAATCGATGAGTAGAAAATCCTCGCCGGTATACAGCACCTGGCCTAAATGAAAATCGCCATGATGGCGAATGCGATACGCACCGACGGGATAGTCGCGGAAACGCGCAAAATGCTCCGCCACGCGATGTTCCAGCCGCAGCAATTCGCGCGCGCTGGCGGCGACGTCAGGCGGGAGTTCCGCTTGCTTTCTCCGCATCAGCCCGAACGCGA
>JBOGMI010001141.1:0-2080 GCA_050746645.1 Bryobacteraceae bacterium
ACCCAGCCTCCGTTTAGGGTTCCCCAAGTGCTTTTTTTAGCTGGACATGCTCCTCCATCCTACCTTCCGCAGGTCGCGCCGGGGATTTCGGCGGGGTTTCCGCCGCGGTGCGCGCGTGACGCGGAGCGTTTCCGCGCGCGGGCGCGCCGGCGATAGCGGCGCCGGCAAGCAATGCTCAGCCGAGCGCCCGGCCGCAACGATTCTCGCGTGGAAGCCCGGCGCGGCAAGGTGTCCAGTCGCCGGCGCGGCGCGCGCGAAAAAAGTTACGACAAGGCCCTTTGACGTAAGTCTAGCGCCGCGCGACTTATGTAAAAGTAGTTTTACGTAAGTCTTAATTACTAATTGCGCGCGACTTGCCAGGACACTTGGTTGCGGCAATCCTTGGCCAACGGAGACCGCTGGTTGTCTCCCTCCTCGCACAAGGAATGTCGCATCATGCCTTCACGAAAAAATCAGCCGCGCTCGACCCCGCCTGAACCCGGACGCCTGGCCCAAGCCGGCAACGTCGAGTTGCGCAGCTACGACGTCGGAGCCTTGCCGCTCATCAACCACATCCTGGAGAAGATGCGGTTGGAAGACTTCCTCAGCGAATACCTGCCGCCCGACGATCCCCGTGCCGAACTGCCCACCGCGCAAGGGCTGATGGTCATGGTCCGCAACGTGCTGCTCTCGCGCCAGCCGATCTACGGCGTCGGCGAATGGGCCGCGCGGTTCGCCCCCGATTTGTTCAACCTCTGGGAAGGTGAACTGGCCCTGCTGAGCGACGACCGCCTGGGACGCAACCTGGTCCGCGGCCATCAAGGAGTCACGCCGCAATTCGTGATCGACTTCACGCACGCCGTATCCGGCATCTTCGGGCTCCGCGACGACGAGTATCACAACGACTCCACGACCGTCTCCTTTTACGGCACCTATCTCAGCGCGGCTCAGGAAGGAGAACGCGGCGGGCAGCCCACGCCGGCCATCACCTGGGGGCACAGCAAGGCCCGTCGCCCCGACCTGAAGCAACTGCTCTATACGCTGACCATCAACGAAGATGGCGGCGTGCCCGTATTTTTCACTACCTCCAGTGGCAACGTGACCGACGATACCACGCACGTCCAGACGTGGGAGCGCGTCTGCCAGTTGACGGGCAAGCGCGACTTTCTGTATGTGGCGGACTGCAAGCTGGCCAGCAAGGAGAATTTGGCCCACATCGCCGCACGGGGCGGGCGGTTCGTGACCGTGATGCCGCGCACGCGCAAGGAAGACGAATCGTTCCGGTCGCGTTTGCGGGAAAGGGCCGCCGTGGCTTGGCAGGTGGTCTACGACGTGAAGGATGAGCAAGGCGAGGTGCTCGACCGTCTGTCGGTCTGTGACGAAACCGTGACCAGCGATGGTTATCGGCTGCTGTGGTATCACAGTAGGCGCAAGGCGGCCTTGGACGCCTCGACGCGTGCGCGGCGGATGCAGCGGGCGTTGGAGGAGTTGGAGGAGTTGCGTGGTCGGCTGGCGGGTCCACGGACACGGCTGCGCGAGCGTTCAAAGGTCGAGGAGGCGGTCGAGCGCATTCTTTCCGAGCACGAATTATCGGGCGTGGTGGTGGTGCGGATCGAGGAGCGGGAGGAAGGGGGCTACCGCCAGGCGACGCCGGGGCGTCCCAGCAAGGAGACGAAGTACGTGAAGCAGGCGCGGCTGCGGTTCGAGATTGGCTGGCAATTGGACCAGGCAGCTTTGTCGCTGGCGGAGCGTGACGATGGCGTGTTTCCGCTGCTCAGCAACGATCGGACGCTGAGTGCGGAGCAAGTATTGCGTGCGTACAAGCGTCAGCCCTTTGTGGAGAAGCGGTTCTCGCAGTTCAAGACGGACTTCGCGGTGGCGCCGGTGTACTTGCAGGACGTGGCGCGGATCAGCGGGCTATTAGCGGTTTACTTCTCCGCCTTGATGGCGCAGACGTTGTTGGAGCGTGAGCTACGCCAGGCGATGTCGGCGGCGGGCATCAAATCGTTGCCGCTTTACCCGGAACGGCGTCCGTGCGCGCGTCCGACGGCGCATCGGCTGATCGAGCTGTTTGAACCGGTGCAACGGCACGTCGTACAGA